>JAYVIN010000001.1:0-2446 GCA_043770135.1 Flavobacterium sp.
AATTTACTTTAGATGCTGGCGGTATCGAGGTGCCTAAAGTTGGTAAAACTAATCGCAAAGATAGTTTAACTTTGAAATTTTAGTTGTATATTTACAAAACGAAAAAGATGCAAGGTTCTAACATCAGAAATTGAACCGATAAATAAATTACAAAGTTATGGCAATTAATGCAACAAGTACAAGTAACACTCCAAGAGAGTTAATTCCTGCAGGAAATTACGTCGCTAGATGTTACAAAATGATTCAAATTGGTACAGTACCTACCGAGTATTTAGGTGTTGAAAAAATGACGCATAAAGTGCGGGTTGGTTGGGAGTTACCTTTAGAATTAAAAGTTTTTAAACCAGAAAATGGCTTGCAGACGTTAGTAATTGACAAAGAATATACTTTATCTTTGGCAGACAAATCTAATCTAAGACGTGATTTAAAAAGCTGGAGAGGCAAAGATTTCACACCTGCCGAAGCTGAAATGTTTGATGTTACAAAACTCTTAGGAGTTCCGTGTATGTTAAACATCATTCATATTGCTGGAAAAAAAGACTCTACTAAATTTTACGAAGCGATTAGTAGCATATCACCAATGCCAAAAGGAGTTGTTTGCCCACCTCAAATAAATGAAACATTTGTATTTGATTTTGAAAATTATGACAAAGCCAAGTTTGATGGTTTACCACAATTCATTCGTGAAATGATTGTAACATCAAACGAATACAAATATTTGCACGGAGAAGCAATTAAAGAAATACCAGTAGTAGGCGCAGTTGATGCTTATTTGGCGTCAAAAGAAGAACCCGAACACGATGATCTTCCATTCTAAAAAAACTAAACCGCTTTAATTAGCGGTTTTTTTATGATTTATAGGTACAAAAGTCGTTATAAAAAGGGGTAAAACCATTATAGAAAAAACGATAAAAATAAAAAAAGTTTTTTTTTCTGAAAAAAACAAAAATAATGTGCACTTGTGTACCTATTGTATATTAATCATTGATTTTGTTGACTTTTTTACAGGCACAAATGTTTTTTTTATTTTTTTTATTGTTTATTAAAAAAAAATTTATATATTTGTAACCGTTGAAGCACTACCAACAAGGGAAGTATAATGGCAATTTATTGCTGTAAACGAGAAACCCTCAACCGATAGTAGTGCATCGAGTTCGAGGGTTTTCTCTTTTTAATAAAATTATGGAATATTCAAACGATCAAAAATTATTTTTTGACAAAGCCATAAATGTCGAAAATTTATTTTTATCTGGCAAAGCAGGAACTGGAAAATCTTTTATTGTTAAACAAGTTGTTGCAAAATTACAAAGCCAAGGTAAAAATGTTTTATGCTGTGCTCCGACTGGGATAGCGGCTAACAACATAAACGGTGCAACAATTCATTCTACATTTTCATTAAAACCGTTTGGCGTTTTAGATTTTGAAGCCTGTAATTTTATGAAGTCAACTAAAAAAGACGTTTTAAAAAATACTGATACTATTGTAATTGATGAGATTTCAATGGTTAGACCTGATATTTTAGACGCAATAAATTGGACTTTACAAAAAAATGGCATAAAACCTTTATCTGATTTTCAGATTATTTTTGTTGGAGATATGAAGCAATTGGGAATCGTAGCCGATGACAATATGAAATCTATGATTTTAAAAAAATACGACGGTTTTACTTTTGATAATGCAAAATGTTTTGAATCTTTAAATGTAAAAACTATTGAACTTTCTGAAATAAAAAGACAAAATAATCCTGAATTTATTGAAGCATTAAACACCGTTAGAGAAGGAAAAAAACACGAATATTTTAGGCAATTTTCTAGTCAAAAAACTAAAGGAATAATTCTTTGTCCGCACAATTCCACAGTGCAAAAATATAATTTAAAAGGTCTTTCTGAAATTAACGAAAAAGAAATAATCTTTACTGGAGTTATTGATGGAAAAGTAAGTGCATCTGATTTTAACCTAGAATTAGAAGTTAAATTAAAACACGGTTGCAAAATTATGTACCTTGCAAATTCTGTTAATAATAATCTTTTTAATGGTTCAATCGGTATTTTTATAGTTGAAAATAATAATTATTTTATTGAAATTGAAAAACAAAAATTTGCCATTGATATTCAAAAATTTTCTAAAAAAGAATATGTAGTAAATCAATGGACAAAATTATTAGAACTTCAAGAAATTGGAAGTATTACACAAATTCCAGTTAAACTCGCTTATGCTATTTCTATTCACAAATCACAGGGAATGACTTTTGACGAAATAACAGTTGATTTAACTATGCCGTGTTTTCAAAAAGGACAATTGTATGTAGCATTAAGTCGAGTAAAAACCCCACAAGGATTAAACATAATTATATGAATTGTACAATATACAAAACAGCAAAAGACGTTTCTAACGGCTTTCATAAATCGGTATTATTTTGTCTTGAAAGGATAAAAAATGGGGCATC
>JAYVIN010000002.1:0-6449 GCA_043770135.1 Flavobacterium sp.
AATTCGTTATTTCTAAGCGCCTCAACAATAGAACTATTTCCGTCTAGTTCTTCAACACTTTTCCAGTATTTTTTGTTTGATGACATATTCTATATAAATGTTAGCTTCTTAATTTTTTGTTTCAAGTTTCATTTGTTTAAAGTTTAAAATTTCAAATAGCTGAAAATTTAATCTTTTAAACTTTTTTAGTAATGACATTTACCACATTCTAAACCTCCCATTTGAGCTGCAGTTAACTTGTCAACTCCATATTTTTTTGAAAGTTGTTCGTGAATTTTGGTGTAATATTCGTTACCTTCCATTTTCACATCTGTTTTTCTATGACAATCAATACACCATCCCATAGTTAAAGGGGCAAATTGTTTCATGATTTCATAGGTTTGAACAGGTCCATGACAAGTTTGACATTCTAATCCAGCAACATTAACGTGTTGCGAGTGATTAAAGTAAACAAAATCTGGTAAGTTGTGAATGCGAACCCATTTTACGGGCTGTGTTTTTCCAGTGTAAGACTGAGTAGACTGATCCCAACCTACTGCTTTGTATAATTTCTGAATTTCGCCATCGTAGAACGATTTTGAATAATCAGCAGTAGCTGTTGTGTCCGAAACCTCTGCAATGTTTTTGTGGCAGTTCATACACACATTTAAAGAAGGAATATTAGAATGCTTACCAACTCTCGCAGCAGAGTGACAGTAATTACAATTGATACCATTACTTCCTGCGTGTATTCTGTGAGAATAATGTATTGGTTGGATTGGTTCATAATCTTGATCTACTCCAACTTGCATAAAGAAACCATAAACAAAATAAGCACTAGATAATAGTAAAAAAATTGCACTAACTAGTACTAAAAATTGATTTTTTATAAATGATTTCCAGATTGGCGTGGTTTTCTCCTTCGGAAGTACTACGATTCCATTTGCTTCAGCTACTTTTTTCAGCACATTGTTTACTAAAAACAACATTACTATTAAGATTGCCAAAACTAGCACTAAAGCGCCAAGAATAATATTATTAGATATTCCACCATCTGAATTATTACCTGAAGCAGCAGTAGTTGAGGCAACTGGAGCAACAGCTTCCGCCTTAGGCTCAGAGGTGTACGCTATAATATTATCAATATCGGCTTCGGACAATTGAGGAAAGTTAGTCATCACAGACTTATTATTCTCTTCAAAAACTTTTACCGCTGCGGCATCCCCTGATTTTATTAACTCAGAACTATTGTGTATCCACTTGTACAGCCAATTTTTATCGTGTTTTGCAGCGATATTTCTTAACATCGGACCTGTAGCTTTTGCATCCAATTTGTGACAAGCGGCACAGTTTGCGTTAAAAAGCTCTTTACCCTTTACTGGGTCTCCACCTTGTGTAGTTGCAGGAGCTGCTTCAATAGCTGGTGCTGCAGGAGTAGCTGACGTAGCTTCTTGAGCAAATAAATGTATAGAAAAACTTAAAACTAAAGCTAAGCTTAAATATAATTTCCTTGAAATCGAATTATGGTTACCCACCTTTTTCATAATATTATGTGATTATCTACTAAAATTGGCATAGTTTACAACTCAAATAGCAATTATACATATGACCGCTATTTTAAAACTCGCACAAAAATACAATACTAAGTACTATTCTCAAAACCTTAAAATAGTCTTAAATATAATTTATACCAATTCTAAATAGTATTCTTTGTTTCATTTTCTATTTAAAGATTACTTTTGTCTAAAAACCAACTCATTATGACAATTTCAAGATTTTTAAAATTAATTAACATTCTTTTACTTGTTGCATTTTCTATTTTTAGAATCAGTGCACAAGACCAAATTAATACTTTAAATCAAAATCCAAAATTCGAACAATTACTGAATGAAAAAAGAAAAATAAATAATTCAATTACTCTAGATGATTACTACAAAATTCAGATTTTCAATGGAAACAGTGAAACTGCAAAAAAAACCTTAACCGAATTTAGACAAGAATTTAAATCTATAGATGCTACAATTGTTTTCAACACCCCTAATTATAAAGTTTGGGTTGGCAATTTTAGAACTCGAATTGAAGCCGAAAAAAACTTAATAGAGATTAAAACTAAATATAAAAATGTGCTTTTGATAAAACCGAGCCGATAAATCAAATAAAATCAAAAACAAAAAAATCCCGATTACTCGGGATTTTTTATTACAATATCAAAATTCTATTTCAATTTTTTCTTGATTGCTACTTCGTGATATGCTTCAATAACATCTCGTTCTTCGATGTCGTTGTATCCTTTAATCTGAATACCACAATCGTATCCTTTGGCCACTTCTTTTACATCGTCTTTGAAACGTTTCAAAGCAATAAGTTCACCTGTATGGACAACCACACCTTCACGAATAATTCTAATTTTAGCCGATCGTTGTATTTTACCATCCATAACCATAGACCCTGCAATAGAACCTACTTTCGAGATTTTGAATATCTCTCTAATTTCGGCAGTACCTAGAATTTCTTCTTTCATTTCTGGTGCCAACATACCTTCCATCGCATCTTTCAAGTCGTCGATAGCGGCGTAAATAATAGAGTAATAACGAATGTCTATTTCTTCTTTATCGGCCAATTGTCTCGCATTTCCTGCAGGTCGAACATTAAATCCTATAATAATTGCATCCGAAGCAGAGGCCAACATGACGTCAGTTTCAGTAATGGCTCCAACACCTTTATGTATAATATTGATTTGAATTTCTTCGGTAGACAATTTAGAGAACGAATCAGACAAGGCTTCAACAGATCCATCCACGTCACCTTTAAGGATGATATTTAATTCTTTAAACTGACCCAATGCAATTCTACGTCCAATTTCGTCCAAGGTAATATGACGTTGTGTACGTACCGATTGTTCACGCATCAATTGAGAACGTTTAGAAGCAATTTGTTTGGCTTCTTTTTCGTCTTCAAAAACGTTGAATTTATCTCCCGCAGTTGCTGCTCCGTCCAATCCTAAAACAGATACTGGAGTCGAAGGCCCTGCGATAGTTACAACATGTCCTCTTTCATCATGCATCGCTTTAATCTTACCATGGTGTTTTCCAGCAAGCATATAATCTCCAACTCTCAAGGTGCCGTGTTGCACTAAAATCGTAGATACATATCCTTTACCTTTATCTAAGAAAGCCTCTACAACGGTTCCTTGGGCTGCTTTATTTGGATTAGATTTTAGATCCAAAATTTCGGCTTCTAACAATACTTTTTCTAATAATTCTTTGACACCTGTTCCCACTTTTGCTGAAATATCATGGGATTGAATTTTTCCACCCCAATCTTCAACAAGTAAATTCATACCTGCTAATTTTTCTTTTATTTTCTCAACATTAGCGTTTGGTTTATCGATTTTATTGATAGCAAAAATGATTGGAACTCCCGCAGCTTGTGCATGAGAAATGGCTTCTTTTGTTTGTGGCATGATATCATCATCAGCTGCTATTACAATAATAGCAATATCCGTAACTTGAGCACCACGCGCACGCATGGCGGTAAAAGCTTCGTGTCCTGGTGTATCTAAAAAGGCAATTTTTTGACCGTCTTCTAGCGTTACACCGTAAGCCCCAATGTGCTGTGTAATTCCTCCAGACTCTCCAGCGATAACATTTTCTTTACGAATATAATCCAGTAAAGATGTTTTACCATGATCGACGTGACCCATTACTGTTACGATAGGCGCTCTAAAAACCAAATCTTCTTCTTTATCTGCAACAACTTGAATCGCTTCTTCAATATCAACGGTAATAAATTCAACTTCATAACCAAATTCATCGGCAACAATTGTCAACGTTTCTGCGTCCAAACGTTGATTTTGAGTTACCATGATACCTAATGACATACAGGTTCCGATTACTTTGTTAATCTGAACATCCATCATTATAGCAATTTCGCCAACAGTAACAAATTCGGTAACTTTTATCGTTTTACTTCCTTCGTCTATTGCTCTTTGTTCATCATCCGATTTTTGACGGTGCGTATCTCTTTTGTCTCTTCTGTATTTAGCCGCTTTAGATTTACCTCCTTTGCCTTGAAGTTTTTCTAAAGTCTCTCTAATTTGATTTTTTACTTCTTCTTCGGTAGGCTCAACTTTCGCTGTTATTGCTGGTCTGGCTCCTTTTACAAATCCTGGTCTGGCTCCTCTGTTGGCATTAAATCCTCCTCCTCCAGCATTTGGAGTTATTTTATTTGGATTTGGTGAGCCTGGTGTTCCAAGAGTTCCTGTTTCTTGTCTCGGAGCGCCTGGTTTTGGCGCAATTCTTTTTCGTTTATTTTTATTAGCATTGGCTGCAGCAGATCCAGGAGTAATTGGAGTTCCTGGCTTGTTTGGTGCAATTTTTGGCTCTTCTTTTTTCTTTTTAGGTTTATTAAATTGAGATAAATCTATGGTTTGACCCGTTAATGTAGCTCCAGATAATTTTGTGTATTTTGTTGTGATTGATTCTTCAACGGGTGCTTCTATGTTATCAGGTTTGGCTTTTGGGGATGAAGTTACTTCTTCTTTTACGCCATTACCTTCTTTCGTTGCCTTTATAGTTTTCTTTAGAGAGGGTAATTTTTCTTGAACTGAGTCCGTTGAAAGTGGTTTTTCAACTGCAATTTTTGTCGTTGGATTTTCCGTTTTTTCAATAGCGACAGGAGCAACAGGCACAACTGCTTTTTTGGGATTAAGATCAATATTACCAACATGAACAGGTCCTGATACTACCGCTTTGGCTTTTATAACCTCTTGGCTTTTAAGGAATTCTTCGTCTTGTTTTCGCTTGTCTTCAATTTCCTTTTCTCTAACCAAACGAAGCGCTTCTTTTTCTTTTAATTTTTCTTTACTGACTTCAGTAGAGGCAGCTTTATTACCCTTATCGCCTGCAAACTCTCTACATAAAACTTCATAAACATCGTTTGAAATTTTAGCATTTGGATTTGCATCTATAGCTATATTTTTCCCTTTCAAACAATCAACTGCTGTTCCAAAGGAAATGTTTAACTCTGCTAAAACTTTGCTTATTCTAATAATTTTTTCTTCGGACATAGAACCTTTTTAATTTACTTTTTTTCGTTATCCTAGCCTCTTTTTGCTGTGAAGCGGAATAAGTATGATGTTTATTATTATTTTCTCAAACTAAATCTCCATCTAAAGAGAAAAAATTTAGTTTTATTTTTTAGAAAATGATTTAACTATCAAATTCTTCTTTTAATATTCTCATTACATCTAGGATTGTTTCTTCTTCAAGGTCTGTTCTTCTAACTAAATCATTTACATCTTGTTTTAAGATACTTTTTGCAGTGTCCAAACCAATTTTTGCAAATTCCTCGATAACCCATTCTTCAATCTCATCAGAAAACTCAGTTAATTCAACATCATCTTCGTCAACTATCGCTCCTGCTACATCTCCTTCTCTAATAACATCCAACTCATAACCTGTTAATTGACCTGCCAATTTAATATTGTGACCACCTCTACCAATTGCTTTAGAAACTTCTTCTAATTTCAAGAAAACCTCAGCTCTTTTTGTTTCTTCATTAATTTTGATAGAAGAAACTTTCGCTGGGCTTAAAGCTCTGGTAATAAACAATTGAATGTTATCCGTATAATTAATAACGTCTATATTTTCATTTCCTAATTCGCGAACAATTCCGTGTATACGAGATCCTTTCATTCCTACACAAGCACCCACAGGATCAATTCTATCATCATAAGAATCTACCGCTACTTTTGCTTTTTCACCTGGAATTCGCACCACTTTTTTAACCATGATTAATCCATCAAAAACCTCTGGAATTTCTTGCTCAAATAGTTTTTCCAAGAACAGTTCAGATGTTCTTGACATAACAATTTGAGGTTTATTTCCTTTCAGCTCTACACTTTCTATTATTCCACGAACATTATCGCCTTTTCTAAAAAAGTCAGATGGTATTTGTTTTTCTTTTGGTAAGATAATTTCGTTTCCTTCGTCGTCTATTAAAATTACTACTCTTGGACGAACATGGTGTACTTCAGCAGTATAAATATCGCCTATTAAATCTTTAAATTGCTTGTAAAGATTCGTATTGTCGTGTTCATGGATTTTAGAAATCAAGTTTTGTCGTAAAGCTAAAATTGCTCTTCTTCCTAAATCAATTAACTTCACTTCTTCCGAAACTTCTTCGCCGATTTCAAAATCGGGTTCAATTTTTCTAGCTTCAGTTAAGGTAATCTCAAGATGATCTAAATCCAAATCATCATCAGCAACAATTACTCTTCTTTGCCAGATTTCCATATCGCCTTTATCAGGATTGATAATAATATCGAAATTATCATCAGAGCCAAACTTTTTCTTCAATGCATTTCTAAACACATCCTCTAATATCGCCATAAGCGTTACACGATCAATAAGTTTATCGTCTTTAAACTCTGAAAATGAATCGATTAATGCTAAATTTTCCATGCCAAC
>JAYVIN010000003.1:0-6424 GCA_043770135.1 Flavobacterium sp.
ATGTAAGCTGATTTCATTTCATCTTCAATGTTAATAGGAATTAACTTTTCTCCTTCAGACATAAGTTGTTATATTTAATAAAATTATTTTAGTTTCAAAACGTGCTAATATACGTCATTTTGATTTTTTTGAGCAAACTTTTCGTTACTTATTTCAATGATTTATTAACAAAATAGTCATTATTTTTAGTTAATAAATTAAACAATTTTTAACATTTTTTCTATTGTTTTTGTTCCTAAATAGCTGACATTCGTAATCAAAGGAACGGTTATTGTTTTTCAATCACTAATTCATTAAATTTACATTACAAATAAAACAATAATATGGATGATAATTTTTCACCAAGAGTAAAAGATGTTATTACTTATAGTAAGGAAGAAGCCTTGCGTTTAGGCCACGATTTTATAGGCACAGAACATCTAATGCTGGGAATATTAAGGGATGGCAACGGCAAAGCAATTAACATATTAAATAATTTGTCAGTTGATTTAGACCATTTAAGAAGAAAAGTTGAGATCCTAAGTCCTGCCAGCACAAATATTGAAACCAACAACGAAAAGAAAAATCTTCATCTTACTCGTCAGGCAGAACGTGCATTAAAAACTACTTTTTTGGAGGCAAAAGTATTTCACAGCACTTCTATTAGCACAGCACATCTATTATTGTGCATCTTAAGAAATGAAAATGATCCAACAACCAAGCTGCTCAATAAACTGAAAATTGATTATGATACAGCCAAAGAACAATATCTAAATATGACACCAAGCGAAGAAGATTTTATCGAAAACTTGCCAAAGAGTGAATCATACAATGATGATTCAGGACAAGATGACAGTCTAAAAGAAGGCACCTTTAACAATCCGGCAAATAAATCCAATAAAAAATCTAAAACTCCTGTTTTAGATAATTTTGGGAGAGATTTAACAGAAATGGCCGAAGAAGGAAAATTAGACCCTGTTGTGGGACGCGAAAAAGAAATTGAACGTGTTTCGCAGATTTTGAGCCGACGTAAAAAGAACAATCCATTACTGATAGGGGAACCTGGTGTGGGAAAATCTGCTATTGCCGAAGGCTTAGCGCTACGTATTATCCAAAAGAAAGTATCCCGAATATTATTTAATAAACGAGTGGTAACGCTTGATTTAGCCAGTCTAGTCGCTGGTACAAAATATCGTGGACAATTTGAAGAACGAATGAAAGCCGTGATGAATGAATTGGAAAAAAATGACGACATCATTCTTTTCATAGATGAAATTCACACTATAGTTGGCGCAGGTGGAGCAACAGGTTCACTCGATGCTTCAAATATGTTTAAACCTGCTTTGTCTAGAGGCGAAATTCAATGTATTGGAGCAACAACATTAGACGAATACCGTCAATATATTGAAAAAGACGGAGCACTGGAAAGACGTTTTCAAAAAGTAATAATTGAGCCAACTTCTATCGAAGAAACGATTACTATTTTGAACAATATAAAAGACAAATATGAAGATCATCATAATGTGACGTATTCGCCTGAAGCTATTGAGGCTTGCGTAAAATTGACCGATCGATATATGTCAGAACGGTTCTTGCCAGACAAAGCTATCGATGCCTTGGATGAAGCTGGTTCTCGTGTTCACATCACAAATATTGATGTTCCAAAACAAATTCTGGAATTGGAACGACAATTAGAAGAAGTGCGTGAATTGAAAAATACCGTAGTTAAAAAACAGAAATACGAAGAAGCTGCAAAACTTCGCGATGACGAAAAACGTCTCGAAAAAGATTTAGCTGTTGCACAAGAACAATGGGAAGAGGATTCAAAAAATAACAGAATTGAAGTTACCGAAGACAATGTTGCCGATGTCGTGTCAATGATGACAGGGATTCCCGTAAATCGAATTGCACAAACTGAAAGTAATAAACTAGCAAAGTTACCAGAACTGATAGGAAACAAAGTCATTGGACAGAGTGACGCCGTAATGAAAATTTCTCGTGCCATTCAAAGAAATCGTGCTGGTCTGAAAGATCCAAATCGACCTATTGGTTCCTTTATTTTCTTGGGACAAACTGGTGTTGGAAAAACCCAATTGGCTAAAGTTTTGGCTAGGGAATTATTCGATTCTGAAGATGCATTGATCCGAATTGATATGAGTGAATACATGGAGAAATTCGCCATTTCAAGATTAATTGGAGCTCCTCCGGGATATGTTGGTTACGAAGAAGGTGGACAATTAACCGAGAAAGTTCGCAGAAAACCGTATTGTGTAGTGCTGTTGGACGAAATCGAAAAAGCACATCCTGATGTTTTCAACATGATGTTGCAAGTTTTGGACGATGGTTATTTAACCGATAGCTTAGGTCGAAAGATTGATTTCAAGAACACTATTATTATTATGACATCTAATGTTGGAGCACGCCAATTGAAAGATTTTGGACAAGGTGTTGGTTTTGGCACTGCTGCCAAAGTAGCCCAGGCAGACGACAATTCAAAAAGCATCATCGAAAACGCTTTGAAGAAAACCTTTGCTCCAGAATTCTTAAACAGAATTGATGACGTGATTGTTTTTAACGCATTAGAAAAAGAAGATATTAATTTAATTATTGAAATTGAATTAAAAAAATTATACGAGCGAATCAAAGAATTGGGCTATCAATTAAACCTTTCAGATACAGCAAAAGCATTTATTGCAGACAAAGGTTTTGACAGACAATTTGGTGCTAGACCGCTAAAAAGAGCCATTCAGAAATATGTTGAAGACGCACTTGCCGAGGAAATCATTACTTCGAAAATTGCATCCGGTGACGAAATTTTTATGGATCTCGATGAAGTTTCGCAAGAACTGACAGTGAATGTTCACAAGGCAGAAGAACCTACAAAATAGATTGTTATTATTTTTAGCCACGAATTCGCGAATTACACTTTATCTTAGTTCGTGAATTCGTGGCTATTTTTATTAGGGGTATTATTGTCAAGTCCAGCTTTTCAAATTTCAACAATCGCATTGATTTTATAATAATAACCGTAATTTAACATCCAAATAAAACTAATCAATATATTTACACTTGATTAAGTCCTTATATAAATCTCCTTTATGTTACAAAATAAAATCATCCTTGGCAGCGAAGAATGGTGCTCTTTTCCAGAATTAGGAATTCCTACTATCAAAGCTCGCGTAGATTCTGGAGCAAAAACCTCGGCTTTACATGCTATAAACATTGCTCCATTTAAAAATGAAGGTCAAAACTGGGTCAGATTCGATATTAATCCCATACAGAATAACGTCAAAACAATTATCCATTGCGAAGCACCATTGGTAGACAAAAGAGTAGTGAAAAGCTCCAGCGGATTTCGTGAAGAACGCTATGTGATTCAAACTAATCTGGAAATAGGCAATACAAATTGGAATATCGAAATGACATTGACTAATCGAGATTCAATGGGATTCCGGATGCTCTTGGGGCGTGAAGCTATGAGCGGAAGAGTTTTAGTCGATCCAGAGGAACAATATCTTCTAGGACAACCCACCAGCGATAATTTAAAAGAAGTTTATAAGAACTCCGAGAAAGAAAGTTCTGGTTTGCGCATTGGACTTTTGGCCAGTAACCCAGAATTGTACAGCAACAAACGAATTATGGAATCAGGTGAAATGCGCGGTCACGAAATGCATTTTTTGAACATCAAGGAATGTTATATGAAACTGGACGCTAAAACTCCCGAAATTCATTATCGTGGCGGTTTGATTCTAAATCAATTTGATGCCATTATTCCAAGAATTCGTCCTAGCATTACTTTTTACGGCTGTGCTTTGACACGGCAATTTGAAGCTTTGAACGTCTATTGCTTAAATTCCTCAACGGCAATCACACAATCACGTGACAAATTATTTTCATTACAATTGCTATTACAAAGCGGAATTGATATTCCAACAACAGGTTTTGCTAACTCGCCATTGGATACCGATGACTTGATAAAAATGGTGGGAGGTCCGCCTTTAATCGTGAAATTGCTTGAAGGAACTCAAGGAAAAGGCGTCGTTCTAGCAGAAACCAGAAAAGCTGCAGAGAGTGTTATTAATGCTTTCAAAAGTCTGAATGCCAATATTCTAGTGCAAGAATTTATAAAAGAAGCCGATGGAAAAGATTTACGTTTGTTTGTGGTCGATGGAAAAGTTGTAGCAACCATTCAGCGAGAAGCAATGCCGGGAGAATTTAGAGCTAATATTCATCTTGGTGGAACTGCATCGGTTATAAAACCAACTGCTGATGAGAAAAAAATTGCGATCCGTGCCGCTAAAGCAATGGATTTGAAAGTAGCTCGTGTCGATATTATTCGTTCCTCAAAAGGGCCATTACTACTTGAAGTGAACTCTTCTCCTGGGCTTGAAGGAATCGAAGGCGCTACGAACAAAGACATTGCCGGAGAAATGATTTTGGCTATTGAAAAGAATTTTAAGCTGAAATAACCCGTGGGTATTCATATTTTCTATTCTTTAAACACATAGAATCATAGATTTTAAGATATTTACAGACGTCTCACTCTTTGATAGTGACATATATCTATGTGACTAAGACACGAGCGTTCAATGTCAATAAGATAAGGATTTGTTTGTCATTTCGACGAAGGAGAAATCACATTAGTTGCTTTCGAATATTGCTTTCGTTATGTGATTTCTCCTTCGTCGAAATGACAAAAAGGAGTTTTTTATTATTTTAATTTAAAGTTTAAAATGTTTGCTTATTAGGGTAGTGTTTTTTCATTGGAATTGAAAAGATAAGGATATAATTGCGGGTGGAAGCGGTTACTCGAAATGATTATTAAGATATTCAAATTTTGGATTGAAATCACGAATTAATGCCAGTTTTTTATCTCTTCTCCATTTTTTTAATTCTTTTTCTCTACAAATAGCTTCCTGAACCCAAGTGAATCTTTCATAAAACACTAAAAATTCAATATTGTATTTAGAAGCAAAAGTTTTGGTGTTTGTTTCTATGTTATTTTTATGTTGTTGTAATCGTATTTTTAGATTATTGGTCATACCAATATAAAATGTTGAACGATATTTGTTCGTGATGATATAAACGTAATAAGAATGAAAACCTAATTGAGGATTTAGCACTATTTCATAATTTTTAATTATCTATTTTGTCATTTCGACGAAGGAGACTCGAACGAAGTGAACAGGTGAAACAAATCACATTAGTTACTCTCGAATGTTGCTCTTGCGATCACATTTCGACGAAGGAGAAATCACATTAGGTGCTCTCGAATGTTGCTCTCGTTATGTGATTTCTCCTTC
This sequence comes from Flavobacterium sp., assembly GCA_043770135.1. Taxonomy (GTDB): domain Bacteria; phylum Bacteroidota; class Bacteroidia; order Flavobacteriales; family Flavobacteriaceae; genus Flavobacterium. The sequence continues at coordinate 5,283 of JAYVIN010000003.1, forward strand.
GTCGAAATGACAAATAATGACATTTTTATTCTAATAAAGGCTAGATTCAAGTTACAAATGCAACTTTTTGATTAAACATATATTTAGGTGTTTCAAAATTAAATCTTTTTCTTGGTCTATTGTTTAATTTCTCTTGTATTTCTATAATTCTCTCTGGAGTTATTTCATCAAATGATGATGATTTGGGTATGTATTGTCTTATTAATCCATTTAAATTTTCATTTGCACCACGTTCCCATGGGCTGTAAGGGTTGGCAAAGAAAAAATCTATTTCAAGTGCCGAACTGATCTCTTGATGTTGCGCAAACTCTTTCCCATTATCAGAAGTTATTGTATTTATAAAGTGTTTCCAGTTCTGTAGTAATTCGATTGTTACTTGTTTTACCAATTCACTTTCTTTACTTTCTACCTTCTTCATTCTCAATATTCCAGTTGCTCTATCGTTTATTGTTACGATTGCTCCCTTATGATTTTTTCCAATTATGGTGTCGATTTCTAAATCACCAAACCGTTCTTTTAACTCCACTATTTTGGGTCGATCTTCTATTGGTTTTCTATTGGAAATTATACCTCTACAATCTTTTTTATTGCCTCTCTTTCTATATCGTTTCCCTGTACTTCTTAAGTTTAAATACAAGATACCTTTGTCTTTTTTGTCTTTCCAGATATACTGATAAATACGTTCTTTAGAAACACAATCAATTGCTTTTTTAAGACATATGCCTACAATCTGTTCAGGACTTAAATCTTCAAGCAAATATTTTTTTATAGTTGCTTTTATTTCAGTAGTAAGATAAACTTTTTTAGGTTTATTTATTTGACGCTTATCGTATTTTCGCTGCGCTAATTCAGAACTGTATTTACCACTGCGTAAATCGCAATTGCGTTTTAATTCACGTGTTATAACAGATTTGTCCTTATTTATAAGAATTGCTATTTCACTTTTATTGTAGTTTTGATCTAATAATACACCGATTGTGTATCTTTGTTCGCGGGTTAAGTGGCTCATTATTTACAACTTTGGTCAGGAGCAAATAAAGAACATTTATTCCATTCGAGAGAGAGGGCTTTTTAAAAGTCCTTTCTTTTGAAAAAATGTCTTTATCTCCCCCCTAAAAGTTGCATTAATTAGTTGAATCTAG
>JAYVIN010000004.1:0-19050 GCA_043770135.1 Flavobacterium sp.
TATTTTTTGGCTTAATAAATTGTTCAACTTCTATCCTGATAATAATATTCTTATTTTTGTGGAAATTAAAAATAGCTCTTTTTAAGGAGTGACTATTTAATATAGTCCAATAAAAATGGACTATTTTCATACTATATCCGGATTATACCACTATTATTAGGACTATTTTATAAATGTGAGTGGTATTATTTCTAGATTGAATGTATCAGGTTATTTTGATGATGGAAAAACCTCGCTTTGAGTAGAATTTTTTTCCTGAATTGTGTGACCAATCTGATTTTAGTTCGTAGTGAAATAGGAAGTAAATATTTCAAAAAAATGTGGATTTAGACCTGTTCAATATGACAATTAATGTAAAATTAACCATAAAGAATAATTACACACAACCTGGTAAAACCTAGGAATAGTGTAACTAATATAAAATGTTTTATAACAACCATCCCACCAATTACGATGACCTTTGGTTAATTATAAAAATTCATTCATGACCTGAAATTAGAGTAATGATTGATGAGGCGAAAAAAGTACAAAAAAAGTAAATTAAAATTGCATACAATACGTTTTTGGTTAATTTTTAATTCTAAAAAAGCACTAGGAAACTAATTTTGGTGCTTTTTTATTTAAAAACAGGAAAAAATGAAAACAGAAAAAGAGCTGAATGAAAATATTTCAAAAATAACGATGAGTATTCGAAATGAATTTCCAGAATTAATCAAATTCTTAAATGAAATGCCTGAAACCATTCCCGATGTTGAACACCCAGAAATAAACACTAAAATTTTGCAAGATTATTTTAATTCTTTAGAAAATTTACTCATGAAATACGCACCCAATCATAGTCTCTTTGGTAAAAACCTTTAAAATTTAATCCAATGGAAAACAAAAAGAAATTAGCAATTTATTTAGATCACTCAACAGCAAATTGTATCGAATATACGAACACAGCTCATTTGCTATCTACTGTAAAATTAGAATTAAACCCTGTTGAGAAAAAGGAAGTCCTGCAAAAAGGGGAAAGTCATTTACATGAAAAGGAGCAACATTTACAACAACAATTTTATAAAAAAATTAGTAATGCTAGTTTGGGTTTTTCGACATTGGTATTATTTGGCCCAACAACTGCAAAAGCAGAACTAGAAAACATTCTTACTAATGACAATAGGTTTTCTAATGTTGATGTAATACTGAAAATAACCGATAAATTAAACTCAAAAGAACAAATCGATTATGTCAATAACTTGTTTTATATCGATACAAAATGAATATAATGTATTTGAAAATTGAGTTGATTTTTGAAAAACTAACTTCAATAGCTACTCGGATTTTAGGAAACTCCATCACTTTTATCATCGCGTTAATTATGGTTCTTTTTTGGTGGTCAACTAATCTGTTTACTTCAAATGACATGCACCAAAACATCGGAGACATCATCTTTGGCACTACTTTTTTGAGCTTGTTTGTTATCCAAAAATCATTCAATCGGTATTCTGCTTTAATACATTTGAAAGTTAATGAATTGATTTTATCACATGAACCTGCAAATAATTCGGTGATGAACACAGCAGAGAAAACCGAACAAGAAATAATTAATTTGTCTAAAGAATATATCGATGTAGAAATCGAAGAAATAATAAGGGAAGATGCTGCGGAAAATCAAATATAAGTAGGAATAATAAAAGCATTCCTCACAATACTATAAAGAATTACCTATGATTGATTCGCATATTTGTCTCAATAAAAATCATTAAAACTTAGAATATGAAAAAAAATAATTTAGTATGGAGTTTGTTACTTCTAGTAGCATTCTCAATTCAAGCACAAAACGTTTCTAAAAACGCACTCGGTTTGAGACTAGGCGACAATGATGGTTTTGGAGGAGAATTATCCTACCAACGCAAGTTGTCTGGAAACAATCGTTTGGAATTAGATTTAGGATTGAGAAACAGTCGTTACATCAATGCGATAAAATTAGCGGCACTTTATCAGTGGTACTGGAAAATTGAAGGTGGTTTCAATTGGTATGCAGGTGTCGGAGGTGGTGTTGGAAGCTGGAATTATGAAAGAGAAAAAGCAAATGACAATGGTAGTTTTGCTTTTGTCGCTGGAGATTTAGGAATTGAATATGATTTTGATTTTCCGTTGCAAATTTCGTTAGACTTACGCCCAGAATTGTACTTTAACTATGACACCTACCGTGATAATAACTACGGATCGGATGTAGGTTTGGGAATTCGCTATCGTTTCAATTAGCTATTAAAACAAGCAATATTGAAACTCTTTTGTAAAACTATATAAAACAATAGAATGTAATCTATTGCAACTTTGTATTGTTATGAAAAACATTCTAACTATAAAAAAACCGTATGAGCACAACAAACATATACGACGCTTGGGAAGAACAAAAAGGAAAACTCAAACAAAAATTCAGTACGCTTACTGATGGCGATTTGTTATTTATTGATGGCAAAAAAGATGAAATGATAGGGAGAATCGAAATAAAATTGGGAAAAACAAAAGAAGAATTACTAAAAATACTTGAAGGACTTTGACTATGAAAAAAAACATATTTATCCTTGCTATAATTGTATTTATAGGAGGAATTTCACTAAGAAGTTGCAAATCAGATACAGACAAAAAGGAAGATGCTATTGAAAATGTAAATGAAGCCAAGCAAGATTTGAAAGAAGTTGAGGCCGATGAGATGGCCGATGAAGCAACTAAAGCCAATGATGAAGAATGGCAAACTTATAAAGCAGAGTCTGATAAGACAATTATGGCTAATGAAACTAGGATTTTAGAATTAAGAAAAGCCATGAATAAACCAGGAACTACTTTTGATAAATCGTATGAGAATAGTATAAATACGATGGAAGAAAAAAATATTGCGCTCCAAAAACGTATCATTAATTATGAGAACAATCAAACCGATTGGGAATCTTTTAAAAGAGAATTCAACTCAGATACCCAAGTTTTAGCGACTGCTTTCAAAAACTTGACATCAAATAATAAAAAATAAATCGGAACTAAACTAATTTCACTCAAATAAAAAAAAATGAAAAATTCAAAAAAACAGCTATCCATTATAATGTTAGTTATACTACAATTTTTTGTAGTTCAGGCACAAAATAATCTAAAATTTGGAATTAAGGGAGGTGTCAATTTTGCAAATCTAAATTTGGATGATATCGAAAATAACAAAGTAGTAACGGGTGTCAATTTTGGAGTTTTTGCCAAATTACCAATATCTGATTCATTTGCCATTCAACCTGAAATCTATTATACAACCAAAGGTTCAGAGTTAACTTACCAGACTGTATTTGCTGATGGAACGGCAAAATTTGAATTAAATTATATAGAACTGCCTGTTATGTTGATTTTCAATCTAGGTCAAAACTTTAATTTTCAATTAGGTCCTTACGCTTCGTATTTAGTCAGTTCAAAAGTGAAAAATGGATCGGATGTCAATTTTAATTTTGAAGGCAATATCGACTCAGGAGATTTTAACAAATTCGACACGGGAATAGCGGTAGGATTAGGGTATGATACTAAATCCATTGGTTTTGGTATTCGTTATAATTTAGGATTAGTGACAGTAGGAGAAGAAAAAACCTATCTAGGTACTAATTATGTATTTCCTGACGGAAAAAATGGCGTTATCAATTTGTTTCTTACCTATTCTTTTCTATAAACTTTAAAAAATAAAATCATGAGTAATCTTCTCTACACCATCGCAGTTATTTTAATCATTTTTTGGGCTATCGGATTCTTTGCCTATAGTGCAGGAGCTATCATTCACATTTTGTTAGTTATTGCCATTATTGCAATAATATTACGATTAATTCAAGGAAAAAGTATTTAAAAGTAGTAAATCAATTAAAAATAAAAATTATGAATTCAAGTAAAGTATTATTAGGAGTTTTAGGTGGCGTGGCCGCTGGTGCCATTGCAGGAATATTGTTTGCACCAGCAAAAGGAGCCAGAACAAGAGAAAGAATTATGAACAAAGGAAAAGGATACGCCAAAGATGTCAAAGTACAATTTGACAAAGTGACCAAAGATTTTTCTAATCAATATGAAGCAATTTTGCACGAAGCTAAAGAGTATGTTTCTGATCATGAGGATAAATAATCAGAAACATGGAAAATGCTACAACAACGATAGAAAAACTGATTGAAAAATCGGAGATTTATGCCAAAACAACACTCGAATTATGTAAACATGAAGCTATCTATAAATCGGCGGATATATTTTCTAACTTGGCTGTAAAAATGGCTATTACTCTTGTTGTTGTTTTGTTTTTATTGCTTCTAAACGTTGGTTTGGCACTTTGTGTTGGTCAATACTTAGGAGAAGTATATTATGGGTTTTTTGTAGTTGCATTTGCGTATTTGTGTTTGGCTATATTACTTTACATCTGTAGAGAAGAATGGGTAAAACTACCTGTTAGTAACTTCATTATCAATAAAATGAAAAATGAAAATATACTATGAAAATCATAGATGAACAAATAGAATTAAAAGAAAAAATTGCTTTTTTGAAAGGTAAACAAGCAGATGATTTTGTGATTTTAAAACAACAATATGATGCAACGGTTACTAGTTTTAAACCATTGAATCTAATAAAATCTGCAACCCAAGATTTTATTTCATCACCCGATTTAAAGTCGAATTTAATAAATGGAGCTATCGGTTTAGGCACAACTTATTTAACTAAAAACTTGATAAATGAAAATTCAATGAATCCCATAAAAAGGGTTCTAGGAAAAGTTTTAAAATTTGCTTTGAAAAATAGTATTGGAAGAAATCGAAGAAAATCTAGTGATATAGATTGAAGCATTTTATTTCAATAATCAAAAACCGATTCGAAAGTCTCGGTTTTTTGTTTAAAATTGATTATCGATAATCAACTATTATAGGTTTGTTAATTTCAAAACCTTGCAATCCAAAATCAGAAGTTGAAATAGCATTGGTCTTAAATACCGAATTGGCATCTGGGGTACTTGGATAAAATGAAAGCGAAAACTGAAATGAATTAAAAACTAAATAATCATTACTGATAATTACACCCAAACTAATTTGTGAATAGAGCTTACTTTGCTTAAATCCTATACTCTTTTGACCCAACATTCCAGCGGTATAACTCAAATACGGATTCAAACGAAAACCAAGAACTCGCCAAGGGGAATAGCCTTGGGTTTGAAAGTTTACGAGTATTTTTTTGCTTCCAAACAAAGATTCACTGCTAAAACCATTTATACCTGTTTCGCCATTTAAGGTCAGCTTATCTGTATTTGAATCTAATCTGTTATTTCCAATAATTAATTGTGGTTTAATAAATTGACGAATTTTCCACTTACCAACTTCTTGCAAATTTGTAAAATAAACCAGTTTTAAACTTGTTGTGCTTTGAGTAGTTTTTCCAGCATTAACAAAAGTTCCATATTCTAAATTACCACTTAAATACCCAAATTCAAAATAACTACCAATGGCTACTCTAGCCCCAGCATAAAATTGATATTTATTGTGTTTTTTTTGGTAACCAGTTGTTAGATTATACACAAATCCAGAAGCAACATCTTCAACTACATTAAAATCAAATACATATTTGTCTTGCGTAAATTTTCTAGACGATATACCAAAACCTAATAAATACAACTTTTCTGGCTCATAAATAGCCAAACTATCTTTGTTTAAAAATGGTTTTTCGATGAAGTTTTTATTGAAATATCGTATACTAGTTATAAAATTTGTTGCTCGATTGTATTCTGAGTTTCCTTTGAAAATTTGGAAAGAATGTCCAGCCCAGTAATCTTGAAAATTATATTTTGAATTTTGAATTTCTTTAATTTGATTTTCATTTGCCAACGATAATTTATCCAAATTTTGTCCTAAATAAATCCCTGCTGCCCAACGGGCATAAGGGGAATAAAAAGGGCGTTCTATGTTAATTGATTTAGTATAATTACCATCTATATCAGTATCATAAACCAATCGAGTACTGATGAAAGTATTGAGGATGCTTGGAATCGAGTAGCTGGTACTATAGCCATTTTGGGGACTTTTAAGACTTTTTGTATAGGAATTTGTAAATTGATGACCGGTACCTAAAAAGTTTTTTTCGGTCAAATAAAATTTAGATTTTGAGGTGGAGATTGAAAAATCTGGAACCAAACTCCAGGCATCTAGCACACGAATAGTTACATCAACTGAATCTCGTGCAACCAATTCGAAATGAGTAGTGATGCTACTTATATATCGTTGTCCACGAATTAGTCGCTCAGATTCTTTAACTAACAACGAATCTAAAGGCTTATATTTATGAAATAAAAGTAAATTTTTAATGGCCAAATTATTTGTTTTTAGATGCAATACATTTCCAGATTTGGCTAAAAAAGTTCTGGGTGTTTTAGTAGAATCGACAGCAGAATATCCAAATGGATCTAGAGTTGTAATTTTTATATCTCGAATAATTTTGCCTTCATATGGTCTATAGCTCGTTTTTTTTATTTTCTGAAAACTACTTTTTTTAATTTTTTGTTTGACAACAGGTTCAAAAATGAGCTTATGTATAAATTGGGTAAACTTTCTTTTTTTAGAATATTTTTCGATGTTGCGATACACTTTTGCAGAATCCTTTTGGATAGGAATTACTTGAGCGTGTGAAAGTTGACAACAACAAATTATTGAAAAAACAAGTGTCCACTTTCGTATTAAAATCATTGGATAAAATTACCATTAAAATTAACTATTATCTAAATATGTGGCAATTATACAATTTTTACCATTTTAATAGAACATCTAATTCCATTTTTAAACTACTAAAGAGTTTATACAACAGAGTAATTTTAATGTAAAAAAAATAAAATACGTATTTAATTAAGAAAAAGCTTATATAAACCGTTGAGTGTAATTATTCAAAACGTCTTTTCGAGTGTTTTTTTGTGCAGTATCCTGATAACTATCGGTACGGAACAAAACTTCTCGATACGTTTCGCTACTCGAAGTGACGTGTATCGAGAACCGTTTTTAATGAAATTTTCCTTGTTCTGTCATCCTGAACGAAGATGAAGGACGATTTTCTTCCCGAAGCTCCGGAATCTCTACCTTTATAGAATTATTGAAATAGAACTAAACTGTTTTTAAAGTTTTTAAAAGTTTTTTGAATATTGAAATTTTATACTACTATTACTGTAAAAACCCTAAAGCAGGATTATTATTGACAGGTTTTGTCAATAATGCTATGGCGATAGAAAAATTCAACGAGAAGAGCGCCTTATAAATGCTTTTTATAGTGGGCACGGATTGCAAATCCGCGCTATCGGGTTTATATTTTTTTCTTGTTTATTTCATTAATTAAAAGCAAAATTTCTTGATCGATAGTTTTGAATTCTTTGGAGTTTTTGGAATTTTCTAAATCTTTTTCTGGAATCCAATTGATTGGGAAAGCCTTCTTTTGTTTTTTATAATCTTCTAACATATATCGACCTAGTTGTTTCCACATTGTTTTTAGATTATTGATGTGGTTTTCTACTAGCTTTGGAAATTCATTAGGATAGTCAGTTTGCAATCGTGATCTAATTTCACTATTTCGTCTAAAATAGTATTCTTCTTTAATCATTCCTTTATTATATTGAATGCTTAATTCTTTTAATTCTGGTGCATGCTGATTCTCAAAACTCATTACCTTGGATGATCCTTCTTTCAATTTATTAAAATAGATTTCTAATTCAGGAACATTTGTTCGATATAGATTAACAAGTGGTCTATCGATTTTCGACAATGCTATATGGCTACTATATCCTTTTTCGATTTTTACTAAATAATGGTTGATCAATGCATAGTTTGATTCCAGTTCAAAGGTTGCTTTTTTGCTAAGCAATTCGTTTAAAGTATAATTGGAATAATCCGTAGTTTTGGCAATTTGATTTCCGACTTTGTAATTTTCAATAATATCTCCAATAACCTCCGAAGTTAACTCAAAACCATTCAATGCGGGATAACCTTCCCAACGCACAATTCCTTCAGGATCTATCAAAATACAATGCGGTATACTTTGTATTTCAAGCAAATTGTACATTTTATTAGTGTTATCAATAGCACTGTAATATTCTATTTTTGGATTCGTTTGGTTTTCAATTTTTTCTTGATTTTCGTCGCTGATGCCAATAATAATCAAGTCTTTTTCGAATTCTGTTTTAAATTTATTTAAATCCGGAATTGCTCTTCGGCAGGGTCCACACCAAGTCGCCCAAAAATCGATAAGTACAAATTTTCCTGTGGTATTTGGTTTGTCAGTAAGCCATTTTTCAACCACTAATTTAGGTGCTTTTTGATTGATAACCGATTTTGCCCATAATTTTTTGTCTTGCGAAAAGGCATTCATTACGAATAAACAAGACAAGAGTAGTAAGGTGTTTTTCATTTTTTAGGTTTTATTGTTTTGTTGGGATTGAATCGGTTCTATGTAACTATTTTAGTTAGTTTTTACTTTTGGAATTTCAGTTTTTCTAACTTTATCGATGATTTCAATTCGGTTTTTAGAAACGAAATCCAAAAAGTTCTTCACGCTAACTTTTTCAGAAATATAATTTCTGTAGGAATAACAATAAAGAACCAAATAGTTTCCGGATTGGTTTTTTTGTTCTTGATAGCGATAGACATTCCATTCATAAATACTTTGACCATCACTTAAAACAAAGTCAATAATCACTTCATTATTGTCTTTACTGTCGAATTTTTCGTAGGTAACCATTGGGTTTGCTTTTTTCCAATTCTCCAGTTCATTTATTTTCATAGTTGCAACTTGGTCTGCGGTTAAATATCCTTTAATTGTTTCCACAATGAGCATCTTTTCGTAATTCGGAAAAGTATCCTCCTTTCTAAGGTATTCTTGCTTGTAATAATTGACAGATGGATTTGAGCTCCATTTCAGATTGTAATTTTCAGTATTAAACACTATTTGGTTGCCAATAGACAAATAATCTTTAACGTTCTCTTGTCCTAAGGCTGCAAACGAGCTTAAAATAAGTCCTAAAATGCCAATAAGTAAGTTGCAATTTTTTTTGTTTTTCATTTTTGTATTCTTATTTTTTTGGATTTAATATCATCGATTAAACAACTATTTTGGAACGAGTTGAAAAAAGCTTGAGGGTTAAATTTATGAATTTTTCAGTAATAACTGAAAATGCCTTGAACGATTTTGTTTAATGAACAAACAAGGCTATCATTATTTCAATAACTATCAAAATAATGATGATCCATTCTAATCGTGTACTTTCCCTTACGTTTAAGACATCGGTAAAAAGAGTTAGATTATCCTCGATAATTTGCAATCGATAATCCAAATCTTTAAATCGGGTGTTGATGTCAAAATTGGACTTCAGTTGGCGATTTAGAATGTTTAAATCTTCGTTTTCCCAAACTAAATTCGGGTCGTCGAGGATGTATAAATTATCGACAATACTATTTTTTACGTTCAAAACTTTGCCAATATATTTGAGCAAATTAGTTTTAGAAATGCTCAGTCTTCCTCGTTTTTCTAATTCTAAAATATAATGTTTGGAGGAAGTTATCAATTCATCGGTTAAGACTTCATAATATTCAAGGGCTACAGATTGTCCCACATTAAGCAATACAATTCGCAATATCGAAGAGTCGATTTGCTGAACTGAAACATAATCGTTTTTAACTAGAGCTTTCGTCAATTTTTCATCCGTTTTGATTTGGTATTCTTCGGATAAATCTAAATTGACAATAGAGGTCGAGAATTGATGGATAAAGTCTAAAAAATCTTTTTTGGTAATAGCATCATAGTTCGCAAAAACCACTACACCATAATCAAAAACGTATAAATACCGATTGTTTGATAGCACATAAAACACTTCCGAAGTGGAGCCAGAATAAGCTTCAAATTGAAATTGAGCACGAAATTTTTTGATATTGAATAATTCGGCAATTTGAAAAGCTTCAATTTGTATACCCATATCAAAATGAAATTAAATTATGAAAAAACTCAAAATTAATAGTTCTAAATCAGCTTTATTTTCTAACGAAAGTCGGTAGTAATTTACCAGAAACTTCTCCAAAACCAATTCGTAGACTATTATTTGAAGAATAGCCTTTTATAATTACGGTATCACCATCGTTTAGGAATTTGCGTTCCGTTCCGTCATTCAGTTTTATGGGGTTTGTTCCTCCCCAGGTAATTTCTATTAATGAACCCAAATTATCAGGATTAGGACCAGAAATAGTACCCGAACCCATCATGTCTCCAGAATTTATGCGACAACCATTAGAGGTATGATGCACCAATTGTTGAATCATAGACCAATACGTATATTTAGAATTCGATTTAGTGATAATTGTTTCTTCCCCATTTTCTGGGAGTAGGCTTACTTCTAAATTAATATCGAAATGGTATTTGCCTTTTAATTGTAAATAGGGAAAAGGTGCAGGATCTTGCAAAGGTCCTTTTGTTCTAAAAGGCTCTAAAGCATCCATTGTAATAATCCAAGGGGAAATAGAAGTAGCGAAATTTTTTGATAAAAAAGGGCCCACAGGAATAGATTCCCATTTTTGAATATCTCTTGTGCTCCAGTCGTTCATTAATACCATGCCAAAAATATAATCTTCGGCTTCGTTTATAAGAATACTTTCGCCCATTATGTTGGCGTCTGTAGTTATAAAAGCGGTTTCTAATTCAAAATCAACCATTCGTGAAGGACCAAAAACAGGAGAGGTTTCTCCAATAGGTAAAGTTTGTCCCATAGGTCGGTGAACTGGTATTCCTGAAGGAATTATTGTCGAGCTACGACCATGGTATCCTACAGGAATATGAAGCCAATTTGGGCGTAATTCATTTTCAAATTCATCAATAATTTTACTAACATTAGTTGTATTTGTTTTGTTAGCATAAAAATCGGTGTAATCTCCAATTAAAACGGGTAATTGCATTTCGATTTCCTCCATTTTAAAAATAACAATATTTTTATGATTGTTGTTGTCTCGTAATTTTGGATTGTTTTCATCAAAAATATCAGCAATACGATTTCGAACCAATCGCCAGGTTTTTTTTCCGTCAGAAATAAAATCATTCAAAGTGTCTTGAAGAAACATATCATCTGTCAATTCAATTTCTTCAAAATAATTTAATTGTTGTAAAGCCCCCAAATCAATAGCAAAATCTCCAATTCGAGTTCCTACTGTAACCACATTTTCTTTTGTAAGAAAAACGCCAAACGGAATATTTTGAATTGGAAAATCGCTGTTTGGAGCTACTTCTAACCATGATTTTCTATTGGTATTGTTGGCGGATAATGGCATTAGGTTGTTGATTATTTTGTTAAGAAATACTCATCAAATATATAGTATAAACTTAGAATTTACCAAACGTTTTTTTGTATTTTTGCAACAAATTAATTAAAATTAAAGAAATGCAACGCGACGAACAAATTTTTGACCTTATTTTAGAAGAGCAAGAGAGACAAATTCACGGATTAGAGCTTATCGCTTCCGAAAATTTTGTGAGTGATGAAGTAATGGAAGCAGCGGGTTCCGTTTTAACTAATAAATATGCCGAAGGCTATCCCGGAAAAAGATACTACGGCGGTTGCGAAGTGGTGGATGTTATCGAACAAATTGCTATTGACAGAGCTAAAGAATTATTTGGTGCTGCTTATGCTAATGTACAGCCTCATTCGGGATCACAAGCAAACACTGCGGTTTTTCACGCTTGTTTAAAACCTGGAGATAAAATTTTAGGTTTCGATTTAGCGCATGGTGGGCATTTAACGCACGGTTCACCAGTAAACTTTTCGGGACGTATATACACACCTTCTTTTTATGGTGTTGACGCAACAACTGGAAGATTAGACTATGATAAAATTCAAGAAATCGCCACAAAAGAACAACCAAAATTAATCATCGCAGGTGCTTCGGCTTATTCTCGTGATATGGATTTTGAGCGTTTTAGAGTGATTGCGGATAGTGTTGGAGCTATTTTATTGGCCGACATTTCTCATCCTGCAGGGCTTATCGCCAAAGGATTATTGAATGATCCATTGCCTCACTGTCATATCGTTACCACTACAACTCACAAAACGTTGCGTGGTCCTCGTGGTGGATTAATACTGATGGGTCAAGATTTCGAAAATAAAATGGGATTAACAACACCAAAAGGAGAAATCAGAATGATGTCATCTTTATTAGACTTAGCAGTTTTTCCAGGAAATCAAGGAGGTCCATTGATGCACATTATCGCTGCTAAAGCAATAGCTTTTGGCGAAGCATTACAAGATGAGTTCTTTACCTATGCGATGCAATTGCAAAAAAATGCTAACGCGATGGCGGATGCTTTTGTAAAAAGAGGCTACCAAATTATTTCTGGCGGAACGGACAATCACATGATGTTGATTGATTTGAGAAACAAAAATATATCTGGAAAAGATGCCGAAAATGCCCTTGTCAGAGCTGAAATTACAGTAAACAAAAACATGGTTCCATTTGATGATAAATCACCATTTGTAACTTCTGGAATTCGTGTAGGTACTGCGGCTATTACCACTCGTGGACTTGTTGAAGAAGACATGGAAACTATAGTTGCATTAATCGATAGAGTTTTAGTAGATCATACCAACGAAGCTGTTATTGAAGCAGTAGCTGAAGAAGTGAATGAGATGATGAGCGAAAGAGCGATATTTGTGTATTAAAAAAAAGGGTATTAGTTGAAAGAGGTTATAAGTTTAGCAATTGTAGGCTAAATTTATAACCTCTTTTTATTTGCTTTTGTAACTTATATTTTCTAAAAACATGTTACTTTTACGATTATCATTTCCTAATTCAATTTTAAAACTGTGTCAAAAAATCGAATCATTCAAAATATTTCAGCCCTAAAGAGCCATTTATCTATTAATTACGGGATTAAAACAAAGGTTGAAGACTTTACAGAAAAACTTTTTTATACTTTGTTTGATAGCAATGCTCCATTAAATCAAAGTGTTGATGAGTTGGAAACCCTATTCAAAGAAATTTCGAAAATTGCTTGTAAAAAAACACCAGAATTATGTGATGCCGCTTGGAATCAATTTCTGGAAAATTTACCTCGGGTATTAGAAAAGCTGAATTGGGATGCCGAATATATTTTAGAAAACGATCCCGCTTCCAATAGTATTGATGAGGTTTATTTGGGGTACCCTGGTTTTTACGCCATTGCAATTTACAGATTAAGTCATGAGTTGTATTTATTAGACATGCTACTTTTTTCGAGATTGATGAGTGAATATGCACATCAAATTACAGGAACCGACATTCACGCAGGGGCAACCATTGCTTCCCCGTTTTTTATAGATCATGCTACTGGTATTGTAATTGGAGAAACAACCGTTATCGAAAAAAATGTAAAGTTGTATCAAGGTGTAACCCTTGGCGCTTTGAGTGTGAGCAAAGACATGAAAAATTCGAAACGCCATCCAACAGTAGAAAAAAATGTCTGCATTTATGCCAATGCTACCATTTTAGGTGGTGAGACTACAATTGGAAAAGACAGCGTTATTGGTGGAAATACTTGGATTACAAAATCGATTCCCGAAAAATCGCTTGTTACCAATACTACCATCACCGAAGTAAAAATTAAAGAATTAAAATAATTATGAAGCCGCAACGATTATTAGATTTAATTGGAAATACACCTTTAGTAGAAAGTGTAAATCTTGTGAAAAACAAAAATGTAAAACTTTTTTTAAAGTTAGAAGGCAATAATCCTGGAGGAAGTCTCAAAGATCGTGCAGCTTACAATATGATTGCCTCAGCATTAGAAAGAGGCGACATCAAAAAAGGCGACAAACTTATTGAAGCCACTAGCGGAAATACTGGAATAGCATTGGCAATGATTGCTCAGCTTTTTGGCATAGAAATAGAATTGGTTCTCCCTGAGGATTCGACCAAAGAGCGAACCCAAACCATGTTGGCCTTTGGAGCAAAAGTGATTTTGACTCCCGCTAGTCAAGGTATTATTGGCTCCAGAGATTATGTTGACAATAAAATGAAACAAGGTGGTTACATCATGCTCAATCAGTTTGCCAATGATGATAATTGGAAAGCACATTATAAAACCACTGGACCCGAAGTTTGGAATGATACCGAAGGGACTGTAACCCATTTTGTCTCGGCGATGGGAACTACAGGAACAATTATGGGTACATCGACCTATTTGAAAGAGAAAAATCCGGCTATCCAAATCGTAGGTGCGCAACCCAGCGATGGTTCACAAATTCCAGGTATTAGGAAATGGCCTCAAGAATATTTACCCAAAATATTTGACGCTTCGAAAGTAGATACCATTTTTGAAGTTTCTGAAAAAGAAGCACGAGAAATGACCAAAAGATTGGCTAGAGAAGAAGGCGTTTTTGCCGGAATGAGCAGTGGCGGTTCCGTTGCTGTTGCTGTTAAAGTTGCCGAAACTCTGGAGTCTGGTGTAATTGTCGCTATTATTTGTGATCGTGGCGATCGGTATTTGTCGTCGGATTTGTTTGATTAACTTTGCAACAAACACCTAATTTTGGTTTATTTCTTTGGTAATGGACTTATGATTTGGACATTATAAAAAGCAATTGCGCCTTTTACAACTCCCGCAATGGTGCTTCTTAAAGCATCAATAATGTGAATTTTCAATTCGCTTTTAGGATAAATCAAACTCACTTCTCTTGCGGGTTTTGGATCTTTGAATTCTCTGAGCTTTGATTTGTCTTTTTCCTTTAAATCTAAAGTGTGTAAATACGGAAGTAGGGTAGTACCTAAACCTTCATCGGCTAGTTTTATTAGGGTTTCAAAACTACCGCTTTCTAAGCGGAAGGAACTGGTGTTGCTCAAATTTTGATTTTTGCACAAGTTTAAAATTCCATCTCTAAAACAGTGTCCATCTTGTAATAATAATATTTCATCTAAATTCAAGTCCGATATTTCAATTTCGCTTTTTTCTAGAACAGTATGATTGTTTGGAATGTAAGCTACAAAAGGCTCGTAATACATTACAATTTCTTTTATCTGCTCGTCTTCTAGCGGTGTGGCAGCAATGGCAGCATCTAAATGACCGTTTTTTAAACGAGAAATGATTTCATCGGTGTTCAATTCTTCGATGATGAGTTTTACTTTGGGATATTTTTTGATAAAATTAGTCAAAAACATAGGTAAGAGGGTAGGCATAATCGTGGGGATGATACCGAGTCTAAATTCGCCACCTATGAATCCTTTTTGATATTCGACAATGTCTTTTATTTTGCCCGCTTCATTGACAATATTTTTAGCTTGGTTTACAATTTTTTCACCAATAGCAGTAAGTTGAATTGGTTTTTTTGACCGGTCAAATATTAAAACACTAAGCTCTTCTTCAATTTTTTGAATTTGCATACTCAAGGTAGGTTGCGTAACAAAGCATTTTTCGGCGGCTAGAGTAAAGTTTTTATATTCGGCAACAGCCAAAACATAGTGTAGTTGAGTTATGGTCATAGTACTTTTTTTTCGGTACAAATATAAAAACAAATTAGTTCAACTTATTTTAAATACAGATTAAGTATTTTGATTTTTTTCAATTTGAAGACTTTCGAAGTTTAATAACTAATTTGTTAAAAAAAAATATTTTGTATGAGTTCAATTAAAAAAAATAGTAATTTTCGACGTTAATAAAACTAAATCAAAAACAACTCAAAATGACTGATTTCTATAAAAAAATACTAGATAATAATAAAAAATGGGTGGAAACATCTTTGGCTTTAGACCCTAATTATTTTGAAAACTTAGCTGTAAAACAATCACCACCATTGTTATGGATTGGTTGCTCTGATAGTCGAGTTCCTGCAAACGAGATTGTTGGTGCCAAGCCAGGAGAAGTTTTTGTACACAGAAACATAGCCAATATGGTTGTTCATACCGATATGAATATGTTGAGCGTTTTAGACTATGCGGTCAATGTTTTAAAGGTGAAACATGTAATTGTTTGCGGTCATTATGGCTGTGGTGGAGTACAAGCTGCTATGGGCAATCAGTCGATAGGGATTATTGATAACTGGATACGCCATATCAAGGATGTGTATCGTTTACATCAAAAACAATTGGATGCTATAGAAAACGAAACCGATCGATTCAATACTTTTGTAGAAATGAATGTAAAAGAACAGGTTTTTGATTTAGCAAAAACTTCGATAGTGCAATCGGCATGGAAAAACGGACAGGATTTAACCCTTCACGGTTGGGTTTACGGATTGAATTCTGGTTTTGTAACCGATTTGGATGTGAATATCACTTCGGATGTAGAATTAGACGCTGTTTATCAACTAAAGTTTTAAAAACAGTTAAATTTTTTCAAGCTCTAGTTTCAGCTGATCAAATTCATTTTTAAGGATAATAACTTCATTTTTCAAAGATTCAATTTCGCTTTTTAGTATGTCGATTTGAATCTTTTTTTCTTCTGGGGTTCTTAATAATTTAAAACTGGAAGCGTCATTTAATTTATTTTCTAATGTTTCAATATTCAAATTTTTATTGTCTACCAATTCCTGAATTTCAGCAATTCGATTGTTTACAGTAATTTTTCTCTCTTTGAGTTGGCTTTCTGCTTCTTTTCTATCTTGTTCTGCTATTATCATTTTCTGTTCTTCAATTTCTTTTTGTTGCAAAATAAATTGTTGATTTTCTATCTCAGTTTTATGATTTTTAATTTTTAGCTCTCTGCTTCTGGAATCCTGTAAAGTATTGAAAATAGTAGTTCCAATTGCTAGAATCAAGATTGCCGCAACAATAATAAAAGTGTTTTTTGATAATCCCAAGATTTTTTGTTCTGCTACAATTTTAGTTTTCTTTGGACTGGGAGTAGCATTAGGTAATGATTGGAATGGAGGAGGAGTTGCCACAAAAAGACGAGTCAATTCTGGGATTTCGGCTGCGGTTTTCCAATGTTCCAATCCATCAAACCAAACTGCTGTTGTTTTAACAATATTTTTTTCTTTTAATTCTTCTAGCGTAAATGGACCACTACTTTCAGAACCGTTGTGTAAGAAATATTTTTTCATAAAGGTAAAACAGATGGATTAGTTAGGGTTTTTAGATTTCCATGCAGTTAAAACTGCTATTAATTCAAAATTAGGGTAAAGATAAGAACAATTTTAGATAAAAAAAACACGACCAAAAAGTCGTGTTTAATAGCTGATTTAATCGCAATTAGCTTCTTCTATTTCCTTCTCTTGAGTTAGAATTTCTAGCTTCATTTGGACTGAATCTAGCAGAAGGGGCTTTTTGTGATTCAGTTCTATTTTGCGAATAGTCTCTTGAAGATTCTACTCTTTGAGGAGCAGTTGCTCTTGGCGATTCACTTCTGTTTTGTGAATAGTATCTTGAAGATTCTACCCTTTGAGGAGCAGTTGCTCTTGGCGATTCAGTTCTGTTTTGTGAATAGTCTTTTGAAGATTCTACTCTTTGTGGAGTATTTGCTCTTGGTGATTCACTTCTATTTTGTGAATAGTCTCTTGAAGATTCTACTCTTTGTGGAGCAGTTGCTCTTGGTGATTCAGTTCTATTTTGTGAATAGTCTCTTGAAGATTCTACTCTTTGTGGAGCAGTTGCTCTTGGCGATTCATTCCTGTTTTGCGAATAGTCTCTTGAGGATTCTACTCTTTGAGTAGTAGTTGCTCTTTGCGATTCAGTAAGGTTTCCTATTGCTCTGTTGTTTCTTTTGGTGTCTAATTCGTAACGGTTTTTCACATCGTTATTTCTTTTCGAAAAGGAATGGTTTGGATGCAATTTTTCATACCCATTCGAACGTTTGGAGTTATAAATGTTGATTGCCAAACTACTTCTTCTGTAATTCACATAATTGTAATTATTGTGCGTGTTCAAACAATTATCGATGTTGTTTCTGTATCGGTATACCGGAAACGGATTCCAAGTATAATAGTACGATGGATAAAAATTCCAACTCCAACTAGAACAATACGGACGATAATTGGTTAACCAAAACGAAGCATAAATACGGGGCGTAGTATAATAAACCGGCTCATAAATATAGTTGTTTCCGTACATAAAATGGTTTCCAACAACTTGAACACTTACTTGATTGTATCGGTCTTTTTCTACCTCGATGGTGGCGATATCTTGATATAAATCAAAATCAATTACCGATTGCAAAATAATTACGTGGGTTCCTCTTTGCACCGATTCTATCACTCGAAGGTAATCGACTTGGTTGTCATAATTTAAATCCAAATTGGAAATTTGAAGTCTTGGATCGTTCAAACGGCGTTCGAAATCTTGTAAGTTTCTAGAATCTCCAAAAATGGATGCTACGGCTCTAAGATCTAAATTATCACTAATTTCAGCGTTTGCAGCATTAACAAAGCTTCGATTTTGAGCTTGAATTGTTGTAGTTCCTACAGCAATCAAAAGGGCTAGTAAAAATAGTTTCGTTTTCATAATAAATAAGTTTTAGTTGTTGGATTCCAAACAACCAATTACTATGCCAAAAAAAAATATTTTATTGTAAAGTGTTGATTTGTAGTTTTTTAAAAATAAATTCAGACCCAAGTGCTATTCCAAAAAGTAGGGAAAAGCTATGATTTTGTAAAGCCTACTTTTTGGACTTTAATGTTTTAATAAAAAACCAAAATGTTTAAATTTAAATATTTAGGTTTTTTTATACTTTTGACTAGTTAAACAGAGATAAGATTATACTTTTCAAAGTATACATTAACCCGTTGGGTGCAATTAGTTTTTGATGATAATTTTCCGTCAGTTCGATTGATTTTCGTCAGAAAATCGTATCGAGAACAGGCAAAATTTCATTTAAAATGGTTCTCGATACATTTTTTGTTCCGTTTTACTGCACAAAAAACACTCGAACAGACGTTTTGAATAATTGCACCCAACGAGTTATATTAGTTTAAAACATGTTCAATTGTAAAGCAAAACAGACATTTTCCTCTTTTGTAACACTAAATATCAAACTAGAGTCATTTTTGTTTTCGTTTATAATTACTTTATCATGTTGAAATAATTCCTTTAGAAAATT
>JAYVIN010000005.1:0-6321 GCA_043770135.1 Flavobacterium sp.
GGCGCTATTGGGGATGGGATCCAAAGGAAACTTGGGCATTGATAAGTATTATGGTCTATGCTTTTGTGATTCATGCCCGTTTTGTTCCTGCTTTAAGAGGAAAATGGATTTTTAACTTAATGAGTGTTTTTGCTTTTTTATCGATTTTGTTTACTTATTTCGGAGTAAATTTCCATTTAGTAGGATTGCATTCGTATGCAAGCGGCGAAGCAAAATCATTAAACTGGATCTGGTATTCAATGGGAATCATTGCTTTGTTTGGAGCCATAACCTATCCAAAAGCTAAGAAGTATTATAAGTAGTAATGCCTAATTTAAATATATAAAATAATCCAATCTTTACTCCCTCTCCTGTGGTGTTGGCTGGGGTGAGGATAACCAAAATAAACTATTTTATATTTCCAATTGGTATAAGATCTTAAAAACAAGATTTTTGCTAACTTAAAAAAGCTTTCAACCTTCAAAAGGTTGGAAGCTTTTTTTGTCAGTCAACCTGAACTAAATTAATAGCGAGCGATTAGTGTTTGTGGAATCTGGGTTTAAATCATCCCAGTCATTTTTGCTATTTGAACTAAAGCCGTTGTATCTCGAACCCCTAATTTATCAATCATTTTACTTCGGTGATTACCAACGGTATTTACACTAATAAATAATTTTTCAGCAATCTCTTTTGTGTCCAAATCATCAGCTATTAGTCTTAAAATCTCTTTTTCCCTTACAGACAATAAATCTTTTTCAGAATATAATTTTTCCTGAGAATGAAAAGTGTGAACATACTCGTTGTTTTCACCGTGAGAAATCCGAATCCAATAATGCCTAAAATTCTTTTTAAGAAGGTGATTGATATTTTGTACATAATTGAAGGTGTAGTTAAATTTTCTGTCTTCATTGTAATGAATGGGAGAACCTTTTGAAAAAAGACAAACGGGTTTGCCATCCAGAAGATTATATCTAATACCACAGTGAAATATTTGTAAATTAATTGTTTGTGCAAAAGGAATTTTCTCTAATACACCAGTAAACCACTTCACTGAATCTGTAAAAAAAGGGAGGTAGTCTTTTTCAAGCAGGCTCATAATTTGGATCATTCGCTCCGCTTGAGGTACTTCAGGAAGATTGCCCCAAAATTCTTTTTCACCAACTTCTAGAACTGGAGTGTAGTTGAGGTGGTCAAATATCCCAATGACAGCATCTGTGCCTCTTATTCCGTTAAGCAATAGAGTAGATTCTACTCTAAATCGCTCTAATTCTCCAATGGTATCGTCAATGATAAAATAGGATGAGATAGCAACAATCTTTTTATAGAGCATATCAAAATCCTGCATCTTTTTCAAACTATTTTCCTGCATATCTAATTCTTATTATGTGTTTTTTCTTATTTTTCACTGTTTCCCTTTGCAAATATATTCCAATAATTAGACTCTAAACCTATAAACAGCTTTTATCTAACTGCCACTAAAGGAACTTTGCAATAGAACTTTAGAATTCACAATGACAATGGCGTTTTTTATAAAATGCTAATGTAGTGGATTTTAGTTTTTATTATCCAAATTAAATTTAAAAAATGATGATTGTCACTATTTCCAGAGCTACTCGCTAAACCTAGCTTTACATTATAAAAACCAACTAAAAACTAGCATTGTGATAGCAACAACCACTTATTCAAAACGGCAAGTCTTTGCAACATTTTTCATTAACAATAGTAAGCTTGTTGAAGCAAAAAACGAGAACGCTTTACTTGTAAAGTTGGTTCAATCAAAAAACGAAAGAGGCTTTAATACCTTATACAACAAATATTGTGGGGCTCTTTATGGTGTAATTATAAAACTTGTAAGACGAACTGACGTAGCCGATGACTTGTTGCAAGATACTTTTGTAAAAATATGGAAACATATTGCTAGTTTTGACAGCTCAAAAGGAACATTATATACTTGGATGTTGAATATAGCCAGAAACCAAGCTCTTGATTATCTTCGTTCCTCTTCGTATCAAAAACAATTGCTTCAAGTAGAAATTGATTTGTTTTCGAATTGTAAAGATAGTATATGCAATATAACTTCAAACAGTTGTGCTATTGAATTTACCGACCTTAAAAACAAGGCATTACAACTTGATTCAAAATATACCGAGGTGATTGATTTGATTTACTTTTATGGATGGACACAAGAACAAACTGCCGAAATTCTCAAGCTGCCTCTAGGAACAATTAAAACCCGCGCAAGAAAAGCATTAAGTTTGTTAAAAATACTTTACCAACAATAGTAAAACCTTTCTTCTAGCCGCTACCTTTTAAAAATTCGAAACTATAAAAAAAACACAATGAAAAATGAATATAGGTGACTATATCACCAGTGGGATATTACAAGATTATTGCCTTGGTGTGCTTACCGTTGAAGACGAAAGGAAAGTAGAATCGATGTGCAACGATTATCCAGATGTTGCAAAGGAACTTCATTTATTGAGACAATCACTAGATAAATATACTGCTAGAGAAGCTATTCGGCATCGGGACGAATTACGATTGAAAGTATGGGAAGCTGTAAAAAAATTATGGGATAAAAATCCTTTATAATTAAAAAGCTTCCAACCTGCAAAAGGCTGGAAGCTTTCAATTTAATAAACAAACTATACTTTTCCCAAAGTATACAATTGTTCCATTGTAGGCGATTTGCTTCCGCCAGCTGGTTCAAGCGTGATTCCAAAAGCTTCGGCGTCACCTGTTTTTTCTACTGCGAATATTTTTTCGTTATTGGAACTAAAATCAGATAATAAACCAATACTTGTTGGTGTAAGTTGAGGCAGTAATTTTAAAGACCATATTTGATACACCATTCCTTCTGGAGGTTCTGGTAAACCGGAAGCATCAACATAAACCACTTGAGTTTCTTTGTTCCAGTAAATTTTAGCAGATGATTTTGGGGAAATAGCCTGACCACCAAGGTTAATTACCGTGTTTTTGGTATCACGAATAACCGTCAAAGCGGTTAATGTTTGTTTGTTTCTAAATTTCAAACCTACCAAAGTGTCTTGCAGATTCATGTTTTCTTTTTCGGCAGTGACCATTTGATTTTGAGTTTCTGATAATTGTTTGTATTGATAGCCAATACCAATCAAAAGCATTACAGCTGCCGCCCAACCCGCATATTGCGACCAGTTATTTTGCGGCTTAATTGTAATAACTTTTAAATATTTCAAATCCAATTTAGTTTTGATTTTTTCAAAATTTTCGGCAGATAAAAACGGAGAAAAACTTGTCGATAAATTGACAATAGCTTTTTCAATTGAAATAATTTCGACTTCGATTTCATTATACTCTTTTGCCATTTGGCTTACTTCTAAATTTTCGGTTTCAGAGAGCAAACCATAAACATAGAGTTCTAAAATGCCGCTTTCTATATACTGTTTTGTATCCATTATATTTTTAAATAAGTTCTTAAATCATTGATACAGGTTCTGTTTTGTGTTTTGACTGTTCCTAAAGGGATAGCAAGTTCATCAGATGCTTCTTGTTGTGTGAATCCTTGATAGAATAATAATTCTATCAGTTGAATACATTTTGGTTTTAACTTGGTTACAAATTCCCGAATTCCAATAGTATCAATTTTATTGATGAGTTTGTTACTGTCGTCTAATAGATGTACGAAATTATCAGCGGATAGGTTTTTTTGACTGTTATTATATCCTTTTGACCGCAGTTTATCGATGGCGGTATTTCTAGCAATATTCAACATCCAAGTGTAAAATCGCCCTTTGCTTTCTGAATAGCTATCGATGTTTTTCCAGATTTTTACAAACACTTCTTGCAAAGTATCTTCTGCATCTTCTGTTTCTTTTAAAAGATTGGATATTACCGAAAATAAACTTTTCGAATACATGTCATACATAATAGTAAAAGCCCTTTCATCCTTTTTTAGGATCAAAGGAATTAATTCTTCCTGTGTCATTGTTTTTTGTTTTTGTTGTTATGAACATATACGTATGAATTAAATGTTTGGTTTCATAAAAGTACTTTATTTTTTAAATCATAGTATTTTAATTCTAAAATAAAAATAAAGTTAAAAATAATTATTTTTAAATTACTGTAAATCAGTATTTTAAATTTTTTTTTAAATTTTTTTAACTTTTTTTAAATCCAAAACTAATCCATTCTCGTAAATCTATTTTTAACCTTTTAAATTTAATAACAATGAAAAAAACAAAAATTGTATTAGGTCTGTCGCTGGTGGCGATTTCAGGTCTAGTTTTTATGGCAGCGGATCACGTAGATGCTCCAGCTGTAACAGGTAATGCGAATGACATTACAGATGTGTATGCTTTTCAGGGGCAAGACACAAACAACATGGTATTTGTAATAAATACTCAAGGATTGTTAACGCCCGGAGGAACAGCAGCTGCGGAGTTTAAAGAAAATGTGCTGATTGAACTTAACATTGACACTAATGCGGATAATGTTGAAGATCTTGTTATACAGGCGATAAGAAAAAATAACAAGATGTATTTCTTTGGTCCAGTTGCTCCGGGAACAACAGGCGTTACAAGCACTATCAAAACAACTGCAACGGCTGGAAATGTTGAAATTTCTAAATACGGAAGTGCTCCAATTATTGGTACCTCAAATGGTATGAAATTTTTTGCTGGACCTAGAGATGATCCATTTTTCTTTGACTTACCACAATTCAGAAAAATTTTAGCAGGAACTGCTACTGGTTTTAATAACCCAGGAACAGACTCATTTGGAGGTACAAATGTTTTGGCAACTATAATTGAAGTTCCAAAATCATTATTAGGTTCTTCTTCCTCGATAAGCGTTTGGGCTGAAACGAAACAAAAACAATAATTTAATTTTAAATCTTAAAATCATGAGAACAAATAAATTTAGAATAGTAGTATTGTCTCTCTTCAGTATTTCTTTAGTATTAGTTAGTTGTAGTGAAGACCAAAACACAACGAATGAAAATGCAAGTGCTTTAAGAGCAGATGCTTTAAACTCAAATAAATTTGGAGTTAACTTCGCAGGAACATTTGTACAACAAGATCAAATGGCACGTCCAGTAACCAATACTGTTTTTATTGCTTCCGGAGCACCAAAAGATGCTTTTAATGTTGCAATTCCATCAGCGATGGGAGCTACATACCAAGGTGTTTTTCAATCTAGATTATTGGCATTAAATCCTGGATATACAACTAATGCTTTGGGACTGACTGCTGCTCAATTATCAGGATTGTTGGCTACAGATGTTTTGAATGTTAGCAAAGTTGGTACAACTACTTTTTTTGATGGTACTAATGTATTAACTGGAAGAGCTTTAGCTGATGATGTTATAAATGTTGATTTGCTTTTAGTTTTTGGAGGACCAACAGGAATTTCAAACCCAGGATTAACAGATGATAATGTTAATTCAAATGATAAAGCATTTAATCCTTCATTCCCTTACTTGGCTTCGGCTTGGTAAACAAAAATAATAATCAGGGCGTATGAATTATGCGCTCTGATTTTAATTCTTTTAATATTATAAAAATATGAAAATACAAAAATATAAAATAGTAACAATGTCTCTAATTTTTGTAGCGGCACTTTTTGTAAGCTGTGATGACAATGAAGATTCTACAGATGCAAACATTGATTTTTCTGGCAATTTTGTTATACAAGATCAAATGGCTCGACCTGCAATTAACACCGTTTTTATTGCTTCTGGCGCGCCTAAAGATGCTTTTAATACTGCAATTCCATCAGCGATGGGAGCTGCATATCAAGGTGTTTTTCAATCTAGATTATTGGCATTAAATCCAGGTTATACTAAAAATGCATTGGGACAAACTGCTGCTGATCTTACAGGATTGTTGGCCACTGACGTGTTGAATGTTAAAAAAACAGGAACAACCACTTTTTTTGACGGACCAAATGTCTTAACAGGTCGTGCGCTTGCTGATGATGTTATTGATGTGGAATTGCTTTTGATTTTTGGTGGTCCAGCAGGATCATCCAATCCTACATTGACAAAGGATAATGTAAATGCAAACGACAAACCCTTTGCTACTACTTTTCCTTACTTGGCCACTGCTTGGTAATAATAATAATTCAGAGCGTATTATTTAATACGCTCTGTTTTTTAAAACACAACAAAATGAAAACAATACAAACACTATCAATTGTACTATTTGCAACACTAATATTGTCAAGTTGTAATCAGAAATTTAATTCAATTACTTCCCCAAAAGATTACAATAAGTATCTAGAAATTAAAGACAATAAATCAAAAGATTTCACACTAAGTGAAATCAATTTTTGGCAAAAAAAATACGATAAATCTCCCAGTCAAAC
>JAYVIN010000006.1:0-18715 GCA_043770135.1 Flavobacterium sp.
AAAGAGCAAATCTAATTTACGCATTTTTTTATATACTGTAATCGTTAGCTTAAGGAGTCAATTTGTTGCAAATATGTGGAATTACACCCAACGGGTTAATTTAATTTTTTCATATTATTGTAATTCTTGCTAATATTGAGTCTATTTTTAGGTTAATTATTTTAGTTAACATTAAAAAAATCTTTTAAACCAATAAATCTTTTATTTCTTATAAAATAATTTTAACAGAAGTTTTAATATTATTATTTTCTAATGTAAGAAGATACCAACCCGTTTGATAAGCGGAAACATTTAAAGTTGTTAATATTTCATTAAACATTTTTGTTTGAAGTATTTGCCCCAGGCTATCAGTTAAGGTTACGATATAATTTTTACTTTCATTGGTTTGTTTAATGATTGTTAAGAAATCCTTGTTTGTAATTAATTTAATGTTATCCTCACCAATAGTCGATGTGTTGGATGGTTCAAATATCAAATTAGAATTGTTGGTGTTACGTAAATTAATTGGCAACTCACCAACTGCAAGGGAATTGTCTTGTGGGTTATGTGTGTAAGTATTGCTTTTTATAACGCCAACATCAATGTTTTGGATATTTATTCCTGTTTTGTTATATACAATATTATTATTTGTAATCGTAATATTATTCAAATCTTGTTGGTTTTGAACTGGCTCAGTACCACAAAAATCAGTTGTAGTTGTACAAGGCAATATCAATTTTGAAACTACTGTACTAATCGCTGCTGCATTGGGGTCTTGAATGTAACTTGAATCAAAACCACAGTTGATGAATGAATTATTGGTTAATTCGATATTATTGGCGATGTAGCCTTCACCCCAATCAACGTGATTTTCAATTTTTATAGCTGAAGAACTAGTATTTTCGAAAGTACAATTCTTAACTTGCGTATAGCTTGATTGCAATAACATTCCAAAGCGCCTTCCATTTTTGATTACATTATTACGAAATACAGAAGATTCACATGCACTGTTAGTCAAATATACTTTGTCTGCTGTTTGATGTTCGCCAACTACTGTAACATTATGATTTCCATCAAAAGTTACTTGATAAATATTATTACCCAAATTAACAACATTTGTAACAGCGTTTGGAGTCGCTATTGGTAAACCAGTTCTAGGATTAAATATTACAACCTTATCAGTAGTTGCAACACTAAATCTAACTTTGATTACTGTTGGACTTACTACCTCTAAAATATCTCGTGTGGTGTGTTTGAGATTAACAGCATCATCTGTATATGCCTCAAAGCGACAGCCTTGAACCCAAGGACCAAAAACACTTCCAGTTACATGAATAATATCAGCATTTCCGCTTTGTACTCTTCCACTACCAGGTTTTGGAATAACCTTACAATTAATTATGTTGAACTCTCTATTTTCTTGCCCATTAAAACTTCCTGCAGGAGATGAATAGATGTTGATATCCAAGTAAGTTACATTTTTACCAGCCACCGTATTGAATATTGTTTTTCCGTTATTTCTTGCTATTTGTACGAAGTAGTCGCCTATGTCAACATTACTGTTGTAAGTACTATTAGGGGTACTGATTCTAAAAGTTCTTGCAGTGGTGGTGGTTGTCCAGCCTATGTAAGGATACAAATTATTAGCACCAGCCTTTAATTTTCCAGTAGCATCTTTCAAACATCCCCATCTTTGTGGAGCATCTGTAAAATAGCTTTCAGAAAGTAAGGGAAAACCGTCATCAATTCTTACAGTAAATGTGTTGTTTGACACGTTTTTTGAAGTAACTATACCTTGAGTAAAGGGAAGAACTGCATAGTCAAAATTTAGATTTTTAAAAATAACATTGGTACAAGACCTCACTTCAAAAAATCCAATACTCGGGTTATGGTTGCGTATTTCCGCACCATTTCCTTCAAAAACAATATTATTGGCAAATGTTACAAACAAGGAATGAGTTGCGCTACTAGTTGGAGGCATGATATCATATATGCCATTTTCAAAAACAACTCTCACTGGATTTGACGCTGATGATGCCGATCTTGCGGCAGTAATCGCTGCTTGAATCGCAACTAAATCATTAAGTCCATCATTTTTAATTGCACCATAAGCAGAAACTAATATGTCTTGATTTGTAGTTAGACTTATAAAAGGCATTTCCCTTTGGTTTCTAAAAAAACTTGGTTGTGGATCAAAAGTAACCTGACCATGGACGTACGTCAGAAAGAAAGATTGTAAACAAACATAAAATAAAAATTTTCTTTGTAAGTTAACTTTGTGTAATTGCTTTGTCATGTTATAAATTATTAATGATTTGAATCAGTAAATTTATAATTTTTTTAGAATTTTAAAGAACCATAATGTATCATAAATTATTGCTATTGTAACAAAAACTATTTTTCTTTTAATAAAAAGTCAATTTTGGGGTTAATTTGTGAAATTTCGCCTTTATCGTATTAACTATTATTTATTAGTACGTATGCGTTAATTTTAAAAGAAGTGTAATTCCAAATAAATCTAGATTTTTTTTCTGAATTAGAGCAAGTCAAAAAATCAATTATAATTACACCAATTAAAGGAATCAAAGGTCAGTGTCAAATAATTAAAAATAAAGATAAAGTAGCAAAATGATTTATTTTCTGCAGCAGTATCATGAGTCAAACAATTCATTGAATCTTAATTTAGTTGGCTAATTAAAAAAACTGACATTCAAAGAACAAACAAAGTAAGGAAGTAAAGGTTTGATAATTCATATATTCGGCAAAATCACTACTGTTTTTTTATAAACTTACTATTTTAACCCTTGAATGCATCATAAAATAATCTTTTTAAATGTTTTTAATTTTTCATTTTCTATGATTAAAATATACATCCCTTTTTGATAGCCCGAAATATCAAATACGGTCAAATGACCATCCAAAGTTTTTGATTGTAGTCTTCTTCCAATATTATCATAAAGTGCGATGTTGAAAGCGAATGATTCATTGCCTTTATTAACTATCGACAATAGGTTTCCTTTTCTACTTATTATTAAGTTCGTTTCTGCAAACGTTATATTGCTCAGCGTATCAAAAACGAGATTTGAGTTATTGGAAGACAATATATTGTTGAAAGAAAGTCCAGGTTTTAGTGTAATATCGGGTGTATTGTGCACAAAAGTATTACCGGTGATTGTTCCTCCATTTATATTTTTGAGATTTATTCCTGTTTTGTTATATTGAAAATTATTATTTTTAATGTTTATATTTTTCAAACCTTGAAACAATACTGGCTCAGTACCGCACCACGTATAGGTATCATTGCAGGGCGATTTTAGTTTTGAAATTACTGTACTTATGGTACCTGCATCCGTATCGTCTATAAAACTTGTATCAAAACCACAGTTGACGAATGAATTATTGGTTATTTCGATATTGTTGGCGATGTAACCTTCTCCCCAATCAACGTGATTTTCAATTTTTATAGCTGAAGAACTTAGATTTTCAAATGTATTGTTTTTCACCTCTGCATAGCTTGACTGGAATAGTATTCCATGGCGTCTTCCGTTTTTGACTGTATTATTCCTGAATACAAATGATTCTGAGGCGCGATTCGTCATATAAATTTTGTCTGCTGTTTGATGCTCCCCAACCACGGTCACATTATGATTTTTATCGAATGTTATTTCAAAAATATTATTACTTAAATTAACTACTTTAGTAATAGTAAGTGCTGTTTCTATTGGGTTGCCAATACGTGGATTGAAAATTGCTAACTTATCAGTAGTGTTTACTCTATATTTAACTTTTATAACAGTCGGACTAACTACCTCTAGAATACTACGAGAAGCATGTTTCAGATTCACAGCATCATCCGTAAATGCTTGAAATCGACAGCCCTGAACCCAAGGACCAATATAACTACCTGTTATATGAATAATATCAGCATTTCCGCTATGAACTCTAACACTTCCTGGCTTAGGTATAACATTACAATTGATAACATTAGTTTCATAGTTGTCCTGTCCATTAAAGCTTCCTGCTGGAGAGGAATAGATGTTGATATCCAAGTAAGTAACATTTTTACCTGCTATTGTATTGAATATTGTTTTTCCGTTATTTCTTGCTATTTGTACGAAGTAGTCACCTACGTCGACATTACTGGTGTAAGAACTATTTGGAGTACTAATTCTAAAAGTTCTTGCAGTAGTGGTGGTTGTCCAGCCTTTGTAAGGATACAAATTATTGGCACCAGCCTTTAATTTTCCAGTAGCATCCTTCAAGCATCCCCATCTTTCTGGAGCATCTGTAAAATAGCTTTCAGAAAGCAAAGGAAAACCATCATCAATTCTTACAGTAAATGTGTTATTTGACAGGTTTTTAGATGTAACTATACCTTGAGTAAAGGGAAGAACCGCATAGTCAAAATTTAGATTTTTAAAAATAACATTGGTACAAGACCTCACTTCAAAAAATCCAATACTCGGATTGTGATTGCGTATTTCCGCACCATTTCCTTCAAAAACTATATTATTGGCAGTTGTTACAAACAAGGAATGACTTGCGCTACTAGTTGGAGGCATAATATCATATATGCCATTTTCAAAAATAACTCTTACTGGATTTGATGCTGATGATGCCGATTTTGCAGCAGTAATCGCCGATTGAATCGCTATTAAATCATTAAGCCCATCATTTTTAATAGCACCATAAGCAGAAACCAATATGTCTTGTTTTGTAGTTAGACTTACAAAAGGCATTTCTCTTTGATTTCTAAAAAAACTGGGCTGCGGGTCGAAAGTAATCTGACCTCGCATATTGGTAATCAACAATAGTGTGAAAGTTATACCAATTACTATTTTATTTTTGAATGCTCGTGTCCAATTTATCATAACCATAAAATTTAGTTTCCTAAATTTGTAAAAATAGAGGGTTTGAACGCAGCTCAGTTTCAATATTGTATCATAAATAGGGGTTATTGTAACAAAGTTGCTTCGTTAAGTTGCAAAAGGTCTAGTTCTGGTTAAGTTCGAAAATTAAACACTGAAAGCATACAGTTTAGACCAATTGTACATATATAAAAGCCCAATTAATTTTGTCCCATCTAGCCTTTTACCTTCGCTCAAAACAGGCTAAAATCGAGATGTTCTCGTGGTTCTCGCCCTTCGGCTTCGCACAGGAAGACATGCTCGAACTGACAATAAGACCAATTCATACACCTAAATCGTATTAATTACAAAAAACCATCACTGCTATGACTTAGATTTAGTATTAAGTATCCCTGGTCTATAAGTTTTATTACTAACAGAAAGGAATTTCTATTGCTTTTCCGATATTTTTTAAGGTTTTTTGCCCAGCGCATCTAGGATCAAATTGGAACAATTGAAATTGCTAACTTCACGAGGTAGTTCGCCTGGATTAAGAGTTGTATCGTTTGGATTATGCACAAAAACATTATTATTTATGATTCCACCATTTAGATTTTGAAGATTTATTGCCGCTTTGTTGTATGTAAAATGATTATTAGTAATAATTATATTTTCTAAACCTTGCCATTGCGCTGGTTCGACACCACACCATTTGCTAGTTGGGGCGCAAGGTGTTTTAAGCTTCAAAACCATAGTAGTTATAGCAGCTGCATTAGGATTGTTCTTGTAACTGGTATCAAAACCACAGTTAATAAAAGTATTATCAGTTATTGCAATAAAATTCGCAATAAATCCTTCTGACCAATCTAAATGATTTTCCATTGCAATTCCTGAGGAACTTAGATTTTCAAAAGTGCAATCTTTTATTTGTCCGTAGCTTGATTGTAACAGTATGCCGAAGCGTCTGCCATTTTTGATTTTATTATTTCGAAATATAAAAGATTCTGATGCTTGGTTAGTCAAGTATATTTTGTCTGCTGTTTGACTTAGCCCAGTTTCCTTAACATTATGATTTCCGTCAAAGGTCACTTCAAAAACATTTTCAGGTAAACCAATTACATTAGTAATATTAAGATTCGAGGCCAGTACAACTCCATCACGTGGATTGAATATTACAAACTTATCAGTGTCTACTACATTATATAATACCCTGAGCACAGTAGGACTTACTATCTCTAAAACATCTCTTTTGGCATGTTTTAAATTTACAGCATCATCGGTAAAAGCTTCAAAATGGCAACCTTGTACCCAAGGGCCTAAATAACTACCCGAGATGTGAACAATATCGGCATTTCCGCTTTGAACCCTACCAGTACCCGGCTTCGGTATTACTTTGCAATTGATAATATTTAATTCGAAATTGGATTGCCCGCTAAAACTTCCTGCTGGCGAGGAATAAATGGTTATATCTAAGTATGTCACATTTTTACTTATGAGAGTGTTGAATATGGTTTTACCGTTGTTTCTTCCTATTTGTA
Source organism: Flavobacterium sp. (assembly GCA_043770135.1). Taxonomy (GTDB): domain Bacteria; phylum Bacteroidota; class Bacteroidia; order Flavobacteriales; family Flavobacteriaceae; genus Flavobacterium. The sequence goes on from JAYVIN010000006.1 coordinate 6,365, forward strand.
CAAAATAATCGCCAATCTCCACTTGCTTGATATACTTATTATTTGTGGGCGTGTTTACTTTGAAGAGGTTTCCAGAAATTTGCTCCCAACCTTTGTACGGAAACAAATTGTCTGCACCAGATTTTAACTTTCCAGTAACATCTTTCAGGCAACCCCATTTTTCGGGAGATTCTGTAAATTGGCTATCGGTAAGTAGCGGAAGTCCATCGCTTATTTTCAAGGTGAACGAATTGGTTGCTACATCTACTGCAGTCACTAAACCTTGGGTAAAGGGTAAAACTGCATAGTCAAAATATAGATTTTTGAATATAACATTGGTACAGGCTTTCAGCTCGAAAAATCCGACTCTAGGATTATGATTTTGGATTTCTGCACCATTCCCGTCAAAAACAATATTTTTGGCACCAGTTACAAATAAGCAAAACGATTGCCCGGTTATGGGTTTCACATCGTAAATTCCTTTATCGAAAACAACCCGTACAGGATTAGATTCCGTCGAAGCTACTATAGCCGCTTTGATAGCCGCTTGTATTCCTTTGATGTCGTCTTTTCCATCGTTTGTTTTTGCTCCAAAAGAAGTCACATATATGTCTTTTGTTGTAGGCAAACTAACTAGAGGCATTTGTCTTTGGTGTCGAAAAAAACCTGGTTGGGGTTCAAAGGTAATCTGACCTTGCATATCGATAATGAAAGACAGTAAAAAAAGAATACTAAATATATTTCTGCTATTTATAAATGATTTGTATAAAAAAACGTTCATGTAAAAAAAATAAGAGTTTATAATTTGTAAAAATATAAGATTTGACAAGAAAAAAACCTCAACATTGTACCAAAATTTGTCTTTATTGTAACAAAAAATACTCTTAGCCATTTACACCTATAGAGTCTTGAAAATGGATGAAAAAAACAATAATACTTTAACCCATTTTTAATAAAAATCAACTAGTAAAAAATTCATTAAATTATATTTATTTTTGGCTAATAAGAAGTTAGGTTTATAAATTGGTGAAATGAAAAAGGGTAGCTCAAATTGAGCTACCCCTTTTAACATACTTAATTAACCATATTGTTAGTTTTTTTGCCTATTTCAAAGCTTAATACCGCTTTTGAAGACCAATAAAACAACATCTTTTTTTGAAAAAACCAACAATTTCAATTTATCATTTCTTTGATTGTTTTTTTTAGACATGATCAAATTAAGGTTCGAAATTAAAAAATTAATTTTTCAACATTTTTAAATTTTTCATTTTCTATTCTTACAATATACAAGCCTGAGCGATAAGCAGAAATGTCAATTTCAGTCACTTTTCCATCATTCTTTTTCGATAGTAATTTTCTTCCTACGATATCAAAAATAGCAATGTTAAAAACAGAATTTTCTTTGCTTTCACTAACAATAGTTACTAAATTTCCGTTTTTAATTAATTTTATTTCCTCATTTTTAGGTACTTCAGGTTTCGTAACCCTAAAATTATTGTTATTATTGTTTGCGAATGTTGAATTTGAATATATTACTGAATTTGCAATTGCATTTGGATCAACATTGTTAAATATGTTGCCTGTGACCACTCCTTGAAAAATATTTCTAAGATTCATTCCTGTTTTATTATAATTAATTGTATTATTAGTGATAGATATATTTTTCAAACCTTGCCAATCGGATGATAAAGCACCACACTCATTGGTAAGACAACTATTTTCAAGTTTTGATAGCACGGTTGTAATAGAAGCTGCATTAGGATCAGCGTTATAACTCGTGTCAAAACCGCAATTATTGAATCTATTTAGTTTTATTGTAATATCTTGAGCAACATATCCCTCTCCACTCCAATCTAGATGATTATCTATCGATATCCCAGAAGAACTTAAATTTGTAAATTCACAGTCTTCTATTATTCCTTTTCTTGCTTGTACTAACATACCAAAACGCCTTCCGTTTACAAATTTATTTCTTTTGAATACAAAATATTCTGTAGATCGGTTAAGATTATAAATTTTTAGTTTATCTTGTTTAAGACCAGTTTTACTATTTGAGGGCAAACCATGATTCCTATCTAATGTAATAATAAAAACATTTGGTATTACACTATTATTCTCATCCAAAATTGATGTTCCTGTATAGGTAGCCACAACATTAACTTTAGCTTGTAATAATTCTTGACCATTATCAGGGTTGAAAATTTTTAATATCTCGTTGTTCTTCATTTCGAATTGAATATAAAGTTGATTAGGGGATGGAATACCAACAATATTACGTTTAGACGTCTTAAGATTCACCGCATCATCTGTATAGCTTTCAAAATAACAATCTCTGACAAATGGTCCAATAAAACTTCCAGCTACGTGTATAATATCTGCATTGGTACTATGTACTCTTTTAACTGTTTCCAAAGTTATTGTATTTATTAAATCAGGTCCTGGTTTAATACTACAATTCATTATACTTATACCATAATCGTCCTGCCCAGCAAAAGCGCCTCCTGGAGAAGAATAAATGTTAATATTCTTAAAAGTAAATTGCGAACAAACTTCTGTAATAAATATTGGCGTTGAATTATTTCTTGCTAAGTACACAAAATAGTTGCCTATTGCCGCGTCACCAAAATTTATATTCCCAGTAACACTACAATCGAAAATATTATTCGCTGTAGTTGTAGTATTTTTTATGAAGTTTGGTTTTAATAAATTGTTTGCTCCTTTAATTAATTTACCATTAGCATCTTTAAAACACCCCCATCTAACAGCATTATTAACAGGATTTGGAAGTGCAAAACGGGCATCATCTAAATATGGAAATCCATCGTCTATTTTTACAGTGAAAGTTTTAGCACCTGCATTAATCGCTGTAATTTTTGCTTGTGTAAAAGGTAAGTTCTTATAATCAAAATTTAGATTTTGAAAAACGATTTCACTACATCTCAAAAATTTAATACCTCCTTTTACCGGATTAAGATTCATTATTGTTGCATTTTGACCATAAAAGAGAATCTTTTTAGCATCTGAAATAATTAAAGATTGATTAAGTATTCCATTTTCGGGTGTAGGATTAACTCCCAAACTTATATCGTAGGTTTTATTTAGTGTAAAAACGATTTTTGCAATGTTAGTATTATTAACTCCCGATGTATAACTTTTAGCCGATGCTATTGCCTGTTTTAATTTCCATAAATCTTCGGATTCCCATGTAGGTTTCCCACCTAATGGTTGATCGTCAACGAAATAAACACCAGTGCCTCTAAGAGGTTCTGTGGTTTGAATGATATCGTATGGTACCTTATTAAAATTACTAGATACAATAGGAGTGTCGCTTTGACCTTGCATAGTGGTAATCAAAAATAGCTGCAAGAAAAGTGTAAATAGAATTTTTCTATTTGAAATGGTTTTGTAAATTTTTTTGTTCATGATTTAAATATTTAAAGTTAATAATGTACAATTTTAGGTCGTTTTAGTGAATAACATCCTCGATATTGTAACATTGTTTATACATATTGTAACAAGTGGTATTTTTTTTAAAATTTAGATTAAAAACCTTACAATCAACATATTAAAATTAAAATAAATAGAGTATGTTTCAATTTTTCCAATTTCAAAAATTATAATTTATACCCTTTTTTATAATTTTTAGCGCTCTGCAATTTTATTATACAATAAAACTTCAATTGGTCACAAAATCCCTATCTTGACACAAGTTCTAAAAGTTTAAAATACTTTGTATTTTTTTTGATGTTATTGAGTTGAATTTAGAAATAAAAACTATATCAAAATTACATTTATTAACAATTGACAAAAGGACTCTAGTTTTGTAGTATATCAAAAGCCTTATTTGAAATTACTAGATTTATCATTTCAAATGTCTCTTTAATAATCCCTAATCTTGACTGGAATAGATAAAACTTGAAATGAGAACTACTATTTGAACGTATCCTTTATTATAGATGTTATTTTGAATCGAAAATTATTCGAACTGACAAAAAATAACATTTTAAATTAATTCCTAATCAAAAAATAAAACAAAAGATTATTTGTGTTATGGTTCAAAATTAAGATTTGAACAATTGAAAGTATGCACTTCTTGTGGAGATTCACCTGGCTTAAGTGACAAGTCATTTGGGTTGTGGGTATATTTATTATTTTTTATTATACCACCATTTATATTCTGAAGATTTAGTGCTGATTTGTTATATATAAAGTTATTATTTGTAATAGTTATATTTTTTAAACCTTGCCATTGAGCAAGTTCAGTTCCACACCATTTATCTGACTTACAAGGTGTTTTCAGTTTAGACAACAAAACAGTTATGGTTGCAGCAGCTGGATTTTCAATAAAGCTAGTGTCTAAACCACAGTTTTTGAAAGTGTTGTTGGTAATTTCTATGTTATTAGAAACAAACCCTTCAGACCAGTCAACATGATTATCTATTGATATGGCTGATGAACTTAAATTTTCAAATTTGCAGTTTTTTATTTGCCCATAGCTTGCTTGCAATAACATGCCAAATCTTCTTCCGTTTTTGATTGTATTATCTCTGAACACAAAAGATTCTGAAGAACAATTAGTCAAATATATCTTGTCTGCTGTTTGATGTTCGCCCACTTCTGTTACATTATGGTTACCATTAAATGTTATCTCACAAACATTATTACTTAAATTTTCAATTTTGGTAATTGCTAAATTAGTTCCTAAAAGGACTCCTTTACGAGGATTAAATAGTATTATCTTATCAGTTATTGTAACTTTATTTTTAATCTGTAGAACCCAAGGGCTTACTATCGCTACTATTTCTCGTCTAGAATGTTTAAGATTTACAGTATCATCAGTGTTTGACTCAAATCGACAGCCTTGAACCCAAGGACCAAAATAACTACCAATAATATGAATATGATCGCCATTGCCGCTTTGCACTCTACCGCTTTCGGGCTTCGGGATGACATTGCAATTAATAATATTGAATTCGTAGTTATCCTGTCCGCTAAAACTTGCTGAGGGAGACGAATAAATGTTAATGCCTAAAAAAGTGACATTCTTGCTCGCTATGGTATTGAAAATTGATTTTCCATTATTTCTAGCGATTTGTACAAAATAGTCGCCTACTTCAACCTGACTAGTGTAAGTACTATTGGGTGTGTTGACTTTGAAAGTGTTTTCAGAAATTTGGGACCACCCTTTGTATGGGAATAAATTTTCTGCACCTGGTTTTAACATCCCAGTAGCATCTTTAAGGCAACCCCACATTCGACGGGCGGTTGTAAAATGGCTCTCCGTCAGTGAGGGGAATCCGGCATCAATTTTCAAAGTGAACGAATTGTTTTCAAGGTCTACTGCTGAAACAACACCTTGAGTAAAAGGTAAAATCGCATAGTCAAAAATTAAACCTTTAATAATAACATTGGTACAAGATTTTACTTCAATAAATCCTATCATTGGATTATGATTGCGGATTTCTGCTCCATTTCCGTCAAGTATAATATTATTTGCGTTTGTAACAAACAAGCATTGTGATTCACCTGTAGGAGGCTTGACATCGTAAATTCCTTTTTCAAAAACAACTCGAACAGGATTTGAAACAGATGAGGCTGCTTTTGCTGCTGATATAGCTGCTTGAATTGCTTTTAAATCATCTATACCATCATTTTTAATTGCACCATAATTAGAAACCAATATGTCCTGTTTTGTGGCAAGACTTACAAGCGGAATTTCTCTTTGGTTTCTGAAAAAACTTGGCTGAGGTTCGAATTTGATTTGACCGTGTATAGCTGAAAAAAAAGATAGTTGCAAGAAAATTGTAAATAGAATTTTTCTATTTAAACTGTTTTTGTGAAAAAATTTTGTCATTACTTTAAATATATCATGTTAACATGTTGTAATATTATTTCATTATTGAAAAAAAAACTCTCTACCATTGTAACATAATTTATCCTAATTGTAACAGATACAATTTTAATTTACAAAACACCCATGAGTGTCATTAATAAATACTAAAATAGATATTGACTATCTAAAAAAAAACTAGATAAATTTTGATTTAAATAATTTAGTATTCAAAAAAAACAGTAGTTTTATACCAAACAAAAATAAGATGGAATACAATAGATGTGGAAGAAGCGGCTTACTATTGCCCAAAATTTCCTTAGGTTTATGGCATAATTTCGGTTCAGTCGATAATTTTGAAAATTCAGAAAGCATAGCTAAAAATGCTTTTGACAGAGGCATTACTCATTTTGATTTGGCTAATAATTATGGGCCTATTCCAGGTTCAGCAGAGACTAATTTTGGAAAGATTCTGAAAAATAATTTTCAAGGAAACCTGCGAGATGAAATTGTCATTACTACCAAAGCCGGATATGTTATGTGGAGTGGTCCTTATGGCGACTGGGGTTCCAGAAAATATTTGTTGTCCAGTTTAGACCAAAGTTTAAAACGTATGAATATCGATTATGTTGATGTTTTTTATTCCCACCGATTCGATCCAGAAACACCACTCGAAGAGACCATGATGGCATTAGACTATGCTGTAAGAAGCGGCAAAGCTTTGTACGCAGGAATATCCAATTATAATGCTGAAAAAACCAAAGAAGCTTTGGCAATTTTAAAACAACTAGGAACTCCATGTCTAATCCATCAAGCGAGATATTCTATGTTTGATCGATGGGTAGAAGACGAATTATTGGATGTTCTCGAAGAAAAAGGAGTGGGATGCATCGCCTTTTCACCATTGGCTCAAGGGTTATTAACCGATAAATACCTGAAAGGAATTCCTGAAAATTCTCGAGCTTCAAAATCAAACAGCTTTTTAAACCCAAATAACATTACTGCCGAAAAAATTTATAAAATTACCCAATTGAATACTATTGCATTAAATCGAAACCAATCATTGGCTCAAATGGCTTTAGCATGGCTACTTAAGGATGGTAGAGTTTCATCGGTACTAATTGGAGCTAGCTCGGTAAATCAGTTATGCAACAATATTGACAGCCTAAATAACTTAAATTTCGCTCCAGAAGAATTAGTAGAAATTGAAAATATCTTGAAAAATAAATAAGATAAAAGTGAATATGTGTTTGTAATTTTTTATAAAGAATTTAAAAACCATTTAAATAATATTCCATCGTTAATCAGAATAAGAATTATGCTCTGGTAGAGACCAACATACTAGCAATATGATTAATTCAATAAGGTAAATTAGGCAGTTCAAATTGAGCTGCTTTTTTCATTTTACCTGTTTGCTTTATGGCTAAAGAAAACTTATCTCTCATTGGCAAGAAACACATACCATTTAATAAAGTTTATTCTATTTTTAGATTCTAATCCACGATGAATATCAAAAATGATTTTTTAAATGAATAAAGAACCCTTATATACAATTTGTTATTCTAGTAAGACTATTTGTAATTTCAAATAATGAGACATATTTGGCAATGCCTTTTTTATGCAGAATAAGACGTTCTGAAACGAGTATGTGTGTACCAATATCTGCCTGTTTCTTTTTTTTATTCTTTTTTTAACATTTTATTCGCATTATCTTTTGATTTTTTCCTTGCATTATCAAGAGCAAGCCTCTGTTCTTTTGTAATTATTTCACCAAAAATTTTCTTGTTATACGGTTTTACAACTTCCTTTTGAGCTTCTATAAGTTTTTCTTTATCTTTTTCAGTTTTATTGAGGTCTGTGTAAGCTTGCATACGTTGCGCAATTAGCTCACCTATTTCTGTTTTTTGTTTTTCTGATAGTGCTAAAGTCGAGTTTTCGGATACTATTTCTGTATTCAATTTATCAACAAATGTAATGGCTTGCTCTCTCATTTTGTCTGTTTGAGCAAATAAACTGGTGCTTAAAAAAGCAATAAATAGAACTGTTTTAAATCTTTTCATAGTGTTGGTTTTTAAAATTTAGTGAAAAAAAAGTGATGTTTTATGTTAGCTTATATAATGATTGAAGAATGGTAAATTACAAAATACTGTTACCAATTCTATTGTAATTTTTATCGCTATTTCTAACGTACCCTACTTACTTTGTATTTCGTGTAGCATCATCCCATTTGTCAGTTCTAAAAGAAGAAGCAGGTAGCATGTTTATATCACGAAGTGAACCGTCGAACCAGTTACGCCAAGCATATCTTACCGCCACAGGGTTCGTCACTTTATCACTTGTAACAAGCACGTTCTTTTGTTCCACAACTTTTGCACTAGCGGGATAAAATACTTTATCTTCTCCGGCAATCTCAAACCCAGCTAAATCTTCATTGGAGTACAAACCCAACTCAACATTTATAAATTTCAGAATAATGCCACCGCCTTTCACTTCTTGTGATTTATAAGTAGGAGAAACACAGTGTATAGTTTTAAGACCATAGGTTTTATTAAGGGCATTGAACAATAATCTGTCAGCCACTTCTTTCTTTTTGGGAGGATGTATAGTAAATTGGTTGCCAAGATCCAAGGTAATTGCAATTCCAGAATTTGAAATTAAATCTAAACATTGCAACTGTGCCTCTCTCATAAAGGCAGTGTTGCTGGGGGCTTGAAAGACATCATTATTTCCATATAAAAATGGAGCAATTTGAACATAATAAAAAGGAAAGTCGCCTAGGCCCCATCTTGTTCGCCAATCTTTGACCATAGCTGGAAAAAGTATTTTGTACTGTTCGGGCTCTGGATGGTTGCTTTCACCTTGATACCACAATACGCCTTTAATGGTATAAGGAATCAATGGACTGATCAATGCATTAAACAATATAGTGGGGGTATGTTGTGTTTGTATTTTACTATCTAAATTGTCTAAATCTACCTTTTCAAAACTACTTAGTACATCTTTACTCATCCAAGCCTCAACTTTACTGCCACCCCAAGACACGTGTATTAAACCAACTGGACAATCTAAAATTTCTTGAAGTTGCTGACCATAGAAATACGCTACTGCACTAAATGTTGAAACACTGTTTGGCGATGCTTGCTGCCAAGCTGTAAACTTTTCAATATCTTTTAATGGTGTTTTTGAACTAGCTTTGTTGACAGTGAAAAGCCGTAAATTTGAATTCGTCGATTTTGCTATCGCCATAGTAGAACCTGATATAGGTTGGCCAGTCCAGCCACTTAAGGCCATTTCCATATTGGATTGACCAGAACATAGCCAAACCTCTCCAAATAAAATGTTTTCTAAAGTAATATTTGAAGCTTTACTTTTTATAATAATACTTTGAGATTGTTTACTATTGTTTGTTTTTACCTCAATCCGCCAATTGCCTTCTTTATTGGCTTGAATCTTGAAAGGGCTATCTAGCCAAGAGGTTTTTATTGCAATTTTTTCATCGGCATCTGCCCAGCCCCATAGCACAATTGTTGTATTGCGCTGCAAAACCATATTTGAAGATACAATAGCAGGGAGTTTTACCTCTGCGTAAGTTGATGTTATGAACAGTACTAAAAAAAAGGCTATTGAGTAAATTACTTTAATGTTTTTCATTTTTTAATTTATTACTTCATTGTCATTGTTCATATTTTTTTGAGATACTATATTGGTCTATAAAAACCATTTATTCGTGTTCCCATTTTACAATCCAGGGATCGTTTGTTCTTTTTTGGAACAATTTCATTTTTTCAATAAATTGCAATAGAATGGATTCATAATCCTTATTATAGCCAAGATTATTAATTTCATCAGGATCATTAATTACATCATATAACTCGAACTTAGGTCGGTGTAAATAGGCATCTATTGTTCTTTTTCCGTAATAAGCATTTAAACCTTTTTTGTAAACAGATTGCCAAGTAGGCGAATCCCATAAATCTTTTGCACAGGGATAATCCAATTGATGAGCTATATTGTAAATAAATTTATAATTCTTATTTTGAATAACTCGCATTGGGTAATACATAGTAATTTCGTGAAATGTATGTGAAGCAAAAATTTCTTCTTCATCCATTTTTTCACTTTTTTTATTTTCTAAAAGATTTTTAAAAGATTTTGTTTGAAAAGTATTTTCGCCTGGATACAATCCGACTAAATCTAATATTGTAGGGGTTAAGTCTACCCAACTAATTAAATTTTCTACCACTTTTGGTTTATTTTGATTTACTTGTTTTATGATACAAGGTAGCCTCATTCCTGGCTCATACAAAGTTGTTTTTGCTCCAGGAAAGGCAGTGCCATTATCTGATATGTAGATAATTATGGTATTATCATATACACCTGCATTTTTTAAGTGCGAGACTAACCTACCCACACCTTGATCGAGTCTTGAAACTGATTGGTAATATTGAGCTAACTCTGCCCGTGTTTCTGGAGTATCTGGCAAAAAATTTGGAACAATTACCTCTTCAGTATTATAATGAACTTCTTTAACTCCTGGATAAAACCCATCTTCTCTATTTCCAAAACTATTGGGACTGTAGGGCACATCTGCGTATCGTTCATCCCTATGAGGGTCGCTAGAACAATAATACAAAAAAAAAGGCTTTTCTTTACTCTTGTTTATAAATTCATTGCAAACATCAGCCATTTCAACCGGATTTCTTTGATTGGCATTAAATACATTTTGAAAATGATAAACACTTTCTGGAGCAAGATGATATTTTCCTACTCTTGCGGTTATATAACCACCGTTTTGTAAATAATGGGTTAGGCTTTTAACATTATCATAAGTACTAAAATGATTGTAATCATGTTCATGACCATAATGACCTGTTGCATGGTTAAACTTTCCTGTTAACAGTACGGATCTGCTCGCACTACAACTTGCGCTGGTACAAAAAGCATTGTCAAAACGAACCCCTTGAGACGCTAGTTTATCGATAGATGGTGTCTTAATTACTGGATTACCATAACAACCCACAACTTCTCTTCCGTGATCATCTGCCACAATAAGAACCACGTTGGGTTTATTTTGAGCAAGGATTGTTATAGATAAATTAGTAAGTAAAAAGAAAATTAGATTCTTCATTTTTCTATTGTTAGATAGTAATCATTTTTATAAAAACACCCACTAGAAAAAAACCTAGGGGCGTTTTAAAATTTTACACGTACCAGACGTGATTAATTAAGTAGTCCAAAAGCAAAAATCTGTTTGTCTTAATTTTTTATTTTTTTATAAATTTCTCTACTTTAACGCTATCAAAAACGATAAAATAAATTCCTGGTGTCAATTGAGATGTTGATACAGTATCAATTCCATTTTGATTTGAAAGTGTAATAATCTTTTTACCAGCTATGTCGATTATTTCTACATTATTTTGAGCTTTTGACAAAAATATTTGATTATCAACTACAGTTGGATAAGAAATCCTTTTTTGGTTTTCTAAATCAAAAGAATCGGAAGATAATGAGGAAGCCAAAACCAAATAGCCATTAGAGTCTAACGCTAAAGCTTGTCCTGTAGCGAGACCATCAGCAGTTATTTTAGCTAATTGTGTTGCAGTCAAAGCCGTATTGTTTGTGCCAAAACGGATTTCTCCCGATTGATATCCGGTAATAGCAACTGTTCCTGTTCCCCATACAGCAAGAGAGCTGTCGGCAAAAGACAAAGTAGTAACCGCAGCAGCAACATTAATTGTTAATGGAGAATTTCCAACACTGATAAATCCAACTGCTCCTTGATTTGAATTGATATTTAGTAAAAAATTAGTTGTAGTTGCGGGCGAAAGAAAAACATTGCCATTGAATGAATTGGCTCCATTAACTGTTAAGCTACAATTAGCGTTATTTACCTGAACTTTTCGACCAGCTTTCAAAAAATAGCCAACTCCCGACGTATTTGCAACTACTGTTGATCCAGTTGCTATCAACACCATATCTCCATTAAAATTCCTGTTGTCAGATGTAGTGTCAAATTCCGCTGTTCCATTGATTTGCAAATCACGAGATCCTTCAATTTTACCTTGAAATACAACTTTAGAAGATGCAGGAACTTGCGTAATAACTCTTGCTGGTGTGGTAAGAGTTAATACTGACAGGGGGCCAAATGTGAGTTGACGATTCGGTGTAATTGCCGGAAGGGTGGCAGCAGTGTTGTTTACCTGCAAATTCTTAAAAGCAGTTGGTGAACCTGAATCCAATTCGGCTAACCCATTGTAGGTAAAATTACTACCTGTAGCTATTATACCACCTGCAGCTGCTCCTGTTAGTGTTAATTTTCCCAAGCCTGATAGTGTTGTTGTTGGACCTTGCACAAATCCAGTTAAAGCAAAAGGAATGTCTAAATTTACATTAGCATCGATTGATGCGCTTACAGTTGGCAAAGCTCCTCCCGTCCAGTTTGTCGCCGTGGACCATTTGCCATCTCCAGCTCCAGCTGCATTGGTATAGACTGTAAATTGTCCAAACATGACAGAGCTAAATAAAAAAGCGAGAATTACATA
>JAYVIN010000007.1:0-18682 GCA_043770135.1 Flavobacterium sp.
ATGGGAAGATTTTTTTGAATACTTCTACCCAATCATAAAAGAAACGCCAGACAATTTTTTAAAAAGAAAATTAATACACTGGACGGATTTAAAATATTAATATGGACTTTCAAATAGATAATAACGCCCCAAAAATCAGAGAGATTGAATTAGCTTATTTTAGCTTCAAAAAGATTAATTATGGAGAACCTCCAAAGGAGTTAATCATTCATTATGATGATTTTTATAATCTCAAAGATAATCTAACATTGCTCTATTTGCCTCAACCGCCATATACTATTATGGGAATGCAAATTATAAGAACGGAAGATATAACAAAAGGAATAATAAAATTGTATTAATAAAAATACTACATTTGATAAAACTTAAAAACAAAACACCATGAAAAAAATTATTATTATAGGGGTATTAGTCATTGCAGTTGCAGGATCCTTTTATGCCTTCAATTATTATGGAGGCAAATGTTCGGCTAATAAAAATTGTTATGCCTGCAAAAATTGCAAGTACTGCGGTCACTGTGCTAAAAATGGTGGAACTTGTGGGGTTTGTTAATAAATTAAAGATTATGAAAAAATTACTACTACTCGCCACTTTGCTAATAGGGATATTGGCAGGCGCACAGGATTTTGAGTTTTTGAAAAAAGCATATCGAAGTGACATTGCTTTCACACGAGAGTTTGCGGACGCTGTTGCCGTTAATTTTAGAGGTGACTATTCTTATTTGGACGCAAGAGAATCAAAAAAAGGGGATGTTTATTCAATTGTGTATATTCCTAAATTAGCCTCTGAAGAAACATTAAAAAGAATTAAGCAATCTATAGATTATGCATACAGCGGTGAGTGTAAAGAGTGTTTACAAGTAAATTTTAAAGTTTTTATCGAAGGAGGAAATGCCGACTTTGAAACTGCGGGAACAAAGAAGTATATGTTTAACATATTTTATGGTAAATTTTTAGACCTTTTACCTTTTTGGAAAAAATACATTGCTCCAAACGATATTGCTGAAGTAATATCAGAAAAAGGATATACCAGTATGAGAAATGAACAAAACAAAGTTATTTTTAATTTTAGAGGCGACTCCGAACGATGGTATATACAAAATTACACAGACCGAATTTCACAGTAAACAGTAACCCGACTAAAAATCGGGTTTTTTTATGCCTAAAACTCGCGTTGCACAAAATAAAAAAGCTATTTAGCTTTGCAATATGGCATATAATAAAAAGAACTACCACAAGCGCGCTCAATTTATTATTGAGGTGTACAATAATGCCAAACACGAAGATGTGCCCGATACTAAAATAGTGCGCACTGTTTTCCCTAAATTCAATATCTTTTTATCCTATCGCCAGTGGATGAATATCAAAGGTGCCCCTATTCCTAAAAGTAATCAACTGTCGCTATTCGGTACGTAACCCCAACCGAAATTGAGGCGTGTCATCGTCGCAACTGTAGTCTTCAAATTGGGTCGTAAATACCAACTCTCGAACTCTTAATCCAATATCGTTTTTGTTTTGACCGTTGGCGTTGGTTCGCACCAGGGCTTCGCAATAATCGCTCTCCCATTCTTGTAAGGCTTTGTAGAGCTTTTGCTCGAGTTCTAAATACTGCAGTCCCAGTTCTCGCACTTCTTTTGGCGCAAGATTGTAGGTTTGGCTGTAGGTGTCTAGTGCCAGCGTGAATGCAATAGTAGGCAATGCCAGTTGGTTTTTGCCTGCAAGGTTTGAAAAACCCGTATTCGGAAAGTCAATCAGCACTCCCGGAAAGCTCATCATTTTACGAGGATCTTCAGAACCCAGTTGCCCAAGGTCTTGTTCAATGAATACAATTTCGGGAACTTCAAGTTGTATGTGTTCCTGCAGGTCAAGAAATAATCTAGCAAATGGTGATTCCATAATTAGTGCATTAAGTTTTTAATATCTCGGGCGACTTGTCTTTGTATCGCATTGTTCAACACAGGACTATCGTTTGAATTGGTTGGCATAAACTGGCGTTTGGGTATTTTCATTTTTCGGTTGTGTGCTTTCACTTGGCTACTCCCTGATTTAGAGGTTACGGTTTGCATTCGCTCTTTGCCTTTTTTAGTAAACTTTCCCGTGCCTTTTTTGCTTTTGCTATACTTGTTTCGGGTATGTGCTTTTATGGCGACAGTTCCCTCAAAACCTTCGTTGTGCGCTTTGGCATAAGGCATATTGTTTTTTACGGTCGTTTGTCCTGGTTGCGTGGTGTAATAATTGGCAGCGCGCAACGCTCCAGTATCAACCAATGTCGTTCCTTTGCCCTTTTTTGCTTTTTTCCATCTCTGAAAACTTTGCCCCTGAAAACCTCCAGCTCTAAAATTTCCATTAATAAACCGTAAAGCAATATTCCCCGCAGTCGATGGAAAGCGGGTAAGCGCATAGTTTTTGATTTCTGCAGCTTTGGCTTTTAAATTTTTTTCGAACTCTTCGGGTGACATGTTAAAAATGTTTGTATATTTGTGCTGTCAGGAAGACTTGGGTAGGCCTAAACAGCCTTGTCCAATATCAACCCCTGATTTAAGGCAAAAGCTCTCTTGGGTTTTTGCCTTATTTTTTGTGTAATAAAATCCCTTTTCTTGATTTTTTCAACTCCGATTCCCCAAACAATTTAAAGATTGTTTTAGCCTCCAAATTATCATCAACAATTATTTTCAAAGTGCCTTGCTCGTAATATTTTAAATAAACCCGACCTTGGTCATTTTGCCAAATTTCATCGGGATTTTTTAAAATAGTTGCCGTTTCAGTTCCAAATTCAAATCTGTTTTCCTTTGATTTTTTCAGAATATGATCTTTGTAATAATTCAAGTTTGATTTTGATTTATCAACACCAGAACTTAACAGTATTTCGTTGTTTAAAGCATCTTTAAACACTATATCATCACCCTTTAATTTAGGCTGCTTAGCCCACCAGTTCAAATACTCTTCTTTGGTGGTTGGTTTGTATTCGTCCAATGGATTTACTCTTATTTTTTCTAATGAAGGTAAACCATACTGCTCCCAGCTTAGTTGCTGCTCCTTTCCATTAGCCTTGACGAAATAGGGGTGGTTATTTTTATAAATCACTTTGCTTAACCCTACATTGTTATCAAAAATAGTATCTTTTACCCACGGTTTAGCCATAGCCCCAGCCTCAATAGATGTCATTTTTTTTTCGGAGTTTTGCGCCACTCCAGGAATAACAGTACACCTGCAGTTCCACGCTAGTGGTGGGTAAATTCTGCGCCAAACAGGGTCGTTTTTTGGTGCTGTAAATTTATCGAGCTTCTTGTGGTCAAATCGCACACGGCTATCGCCAACGGTTGAAAATTCTAAATATTCCGAATCTAAGGTGTCCCACTTGTGAGCCATTATAGCCGACTGCACAGCGTGTTGGTGTTCTACCTGCAGGTATTTATTATTAAAGATTTCGCCCTGGTCTGCTACTACTTTTTTGAAACTAGCATAATTTAATAATTTGCCGTCGGCTCCAATCATCATATCGCGATACTGGTTCATTTGCACTAAACTTTTGGCCGCACTAAACGGATATATGTTTTTTTGCAAAGCAGCGACTAACTGGTTTCGGTCATCATCATAAGCAAAGCTAGAACCGCCCAAACCATTGTTTATTGCGCCCATTAAATCCTTAGCCGTTTTGAAATACAAATCGGAATTTATGTCCATTACCGAACCATCCAATAGCTGTTTTGCAATTTGGGTATAAATAGCATCCCAGTCAGCCGTAGTATCAGTTAGATTGTATAACACAATGTTACCACTGCAACAATCGCAACGATTGCCATACAAATCATTTAATTGCCCAACTAGTGTTGGGCTGGGTCGAAAAAATCGGCTAGACCTTTAAAAAGTAAATCTATTAGGTTTTGCTTTTTGGTTTCGGTCAATTGTCCTTTTTTGTCAACTGGTTTCTGCTTTTTGGCTGTAGTTTCTTCAACTGCTGACTGCTGACTGCTGTCTGTTTTTTCGGCTTCCATTTTCGCCTTCAATTCGTCGTAATTATCAGGCTTCGGGATTCGGTAGGTTTCATACCAATAATCGTCTCCAATGGGCACTTTGGTACACACTACCATATCAATCTCAATACGAAGTTTTAACTTAGTTAGATTTAGATCTAATTCAAACTCAAACTTCCCGTTTACATCGTAGCCGTAGGATTTTAAAATTTGTTTGAACTTCTTACTATTCAATAAGTTTTCTACAAATATTAAATCCGATACTGTGAGCTCATCCTGCTGTTCGCCGTGCTCTTTCGATTGTGCATAACCACTGGAGTCGCTGGAACTAGTTGTTTCAGTATTTCCCAAAATACAAATAGCCATTTCTTGATTGCACGAATCTTTTAGCCCAATTTGAAGTTTGCCATCGCCGTTGGAAGTTTTGCCGTCTAGCATTTCGAAATCGGCTTGCTTTGGAATCATCATCGCTAATGAGCTTCCACTATCGTTAAGCAATGTTTTGAGTTCTTGCTTGGTTTTGGTGTCATAAGCGTCGTATTTCATAATACGAACAGGCTGGCCAAAAATCTCTACATATTGCGCATAATCGCCAAAAGTACCACGTTTGTAAATGGCATACATTGAACAGGCCAAAAGCAACCCTAAATCATTTTTTTTACCTACCACCCATACAAAAGGCATGTCTTCATAAGCGAAGCCCGTTTCCTCTGAAAGTCCGTATTGCGACTTTGTAATCACGCCTTTTTCGGGTTTAATGTGTTTTCGTGGAATTTCGTTAAACTGCAATTCTTCGCCAATTACAAATTCCACGCCCGAAGTTCCCCATATTTTAGACTCCATCAACAGCGTAATTAAATCACGCCCGGATTGACTTTTTATCAATGCAGTTAGATCATCGTTTTGCTTTCCGTCTTTTTGGGTAAACTTCAATTTTTTGTTTAAAACGGCATCAATCCTTTTACCGATAATTCCACGCAAATAGCCATCCATAGAAAGGATGTCGTGATACAAGTCGTACAGGGCAACTCGGTTAGGAAAATAAATACTTTCGGCACTTACGACCGCCTCTTTCAATTTACCTATGTCTTTACTGCTTCGATCAGGCGATACTAGTGTTAAGTCGTGTATAATGAACGGCTGATTTGCTTCGGGTTTCTTTTTTTGTACTGCCATAATTTAAAATCTTTGGGTGCGTTTTGAGTTAGAACCCCAAAAAACACCATCGTTTTGGGTGCTTTCGTCTTCGGGAGTTTCGGGATTATCGGCTTTGTATGGCCAATCAGGACTTATGTTACCCTCTTTAATGTCATACAGCCAACCAGGTGTATCTTTGTTGCCTATCATGAGTTCCCAGTCTTCACGGAATAAATCTAGGTTTACGTTGGGGTTGGCTTTTCGCACCAACCAGTAGGAAGCAATTACTTTGACGGTCTTTTTTAGATTTTCGTCAATGACCGTTGGTGCTACAACAGGATTAGCTGTGTCGTCTCCAAAAAGGGCTTTTAAATCGTATTTAAACAAATAGGATTTACAAAAAGCCTCTGCGGCTTTTATTTGTGATACAGCTTCGTTTTCGTCGCCTCTAGTAATGGCGTTTCTAACTTCAGGGTATAACTCGGTGTTGAGTTCTGATGGTTGTACTAACATACTAATGTTGTTTAACTGTTTTTTGATTAACAGCTACCCATGTTTGTGGTTTCATGTTAAACTTTGATTCTGATTGCCCTATCGTAATCGTGTGTTCTTGATATATTGGAAATCCCAACACATCAACTCCAACCTGATAACTTGCTTTTTTTATTGTGGTTCCTTTCATTACAATCGGTGTTTGTTTGCTTTACGTTTGAAGCTCTCGATGCTTCCAGTTGATTTACTTATGGCTATGTCTTGAGCGATTTTAACCGCACCTTCAACAGCATCGGGTCCATCCATTAATTTTGCCTTTCGGTTAAAGTTGGTAAACTGCGCTACCATTCTTTCCATGTGTGGGCTTGCCTTTTCAATGATGTTAAATATCAAATGTCCTAATCGGTTCAATGGTTCGAGTGTTCCCTCGATTCGGGCGTATTTCTCGGGTTTTTTTCTATCGTCTGGTCGTATCGGTAAAAAGGTGTTTCGCTCGTCACCAATTCGATAAATATGTGGTAAAATAACCTGTTCATAAAAAGGATTTTGCAAGGAGTTATTTTCAATCCAAATATAAATCGGATCAACTCCTGCTTTTTTGCAAATATCATGAGCCTCAAACATATACTCACAAAACTGGGCATTGCTCATTTGGTCAACCCACACTTTGTTTACGTAGTAGTCTATGCCCTTTTGACCTACAATAACAATCGCTTTGCTACTCGCATTCGTTTTATCTGAGTTCGATGGTGCGGGATCGGCATAGATAACCACCGTATCGCAATGGCGCAACTGTGGACATTTGTCAAAAAGAATATCCTTGAAAGTGTCTCCTCCATCCATCGGGTTGTTGAAGTATTCTTTTTGGTAACTTTCATACGAAATCATACTTAAAACCCTGTCGATATTTGCCTCGCTGTTTTTTTGTGGCCAGGTGCTTTTGCCTTCCTTGTCTCTAATATTGACTACCTCCCATTTGTTGGCTTTTTTGCCCATTTCGGTAATGCAACAATATTTAGCAATGATGTTTCCGCAGGCAATTAATAACAAACCATTGGAAATAGATCGGGTTGGAATCAAAGCCTGTTCTATCCATTTCACGCGCTCTTTTACGAGTTCGATGTTTCGGCAAAATTCGTCTGTGTCTATATCATCAATCAAAATACAGTCTGGACGGGCGGCATCGTTACGAGTACCACGAGGGGATTGTCCCGCACCAATGGCTCTAAAGGAAACACCTTTTCGAGTTTTGAACTCGTTAGACTCCCAAGAACCAATCTTCTTTTGGGTTCCATAATCGGCAATAATTCTATTATTGCGCTCTAGAATTCCCTTGTAGGGTAAAAGCAACCTTTCGGCATTATCAGCTGAGTTTGATATTAAAAGAATGTTTTTCTTTTTGCCAGTCATTGCCAAGTACAGTACTTCCATCATGGTGCGACCTGACTTTGAGAGTTCTCTCGCCCAGGAGCGTACTTCGTACCATTCGGCATTGGCTAATACCCTTTTGGTTGCTTTTATATGAAAATCAGTGGGTTCGCTGGTGTAATAATTTGGAAAGTAATATTTAAACCACTCTTCAGGATGTTGCTCTAAATGCGCAATCCTTTTGAGTTTTGCCCCGTGGCTTTCGGTTAAGTCAATAGGTGTGGCATTGTCTATGTTTTCACAGAACTCCCGCCATAAATCTAAATACTCCTTATTGCTTACTTTTTTAGCCATTTTTTAGTTTTGAGTTGATAAACTCGTCAATGTAATTTTTGAATCTTTTTGCCTCGCTCAAATCAATCCCTTGAATGAAGGTTAAGAGTTTTCGACCCACTTCAACATATTCGCCAATTCCTGTTTCGGTCTCCAGACGTTGGATATTGGAAGTGATTTTACTCATAATGTCGGCTTCTTTGGAGTCCGGAACTGGAGGCGTTCGGGTAGCAATATGTTCATTCATTGCTTCCAGCTGGTTGTACCAATGCACTAGCTGATTTTGCTTAGTGGTCAATAGACTTTTTCGGAGTTTGTCCCAATTATCCGAGTCAGCCCATTTGCCTATGGTTTTTTCGGTCACGCCAGTGCGTTCCGCTATTTCCTTGAAGGTAATGCGCTCGCTTACATATAATATTTTGGCGTACTCACGCTCCTGTGCTTTACTAATTCCCATTGTGCTATCTCGTTTACAACGAGACAAAATTGACTAAAACAAGCCCCGTTTTAAAATAAGTCTGCAAGGGTTGCACACTTATTTTCAAGGCTTTGCAAACTATTGCAAGTTTGTACTCTGAATAAGAGATACCCCAAAAATTAGCCCATGGCGGACAAGTTTAAAAAGATTGATAAAGAGTTTTGTTTAACCGACAATAGCGTGAATGTGTACGGCTATCGTTTGTTGACCGAAGGTTTGGATCTGGCTCAGTACAAAAAAAATCCTATTGGTTTTATGATGCACGAACGCGAAGGCGGTGTGCTCGTAAAATGGGAAGATTTCAGAACTGAAGGTGACAAACTTTTTGGCAAACCCGTCATCAATTTATCACACCCCAAGGGAGCAGACATTGCTTCGCAAGTTGAAAACGGATTTATCAATGCCGCATCGATGGGTAAGATTATTTGTTTAGCCGCCACCGATGACGCCAGTCTCAAAATGGAAGGACAAACAGGACCAACTGTTACCAAATGGTTTCCTCGTGAAATATCCTTTGTGGACATTCCGGGCAATCATAATGCTTTGGCTAATCTCTATGACATTAATGACAACGAGTTGGATCTCGCCGATTTTGTAAAACCTAAAAATGAAACTATGAGTAAAATCCTTTTGACAGCCGTGATGTTGACGGCTTTAAATTTAAGTGACAAGTCCTCTGAGGAGGATGTCGACAAAGCCTTTCAGGATTTGATTGACAACGCCAACAAAGTTCCCGGACTTGAAAAAGATTTGGCTGACAAAACAGACGCTTTGACCGCAAAGGAAAAAGAGTTGAAAGATTTGAAAGCGGCTACAACTGCTAAAGAAGTTCAAGGCTTATTGGACAAAGGGAAAGCCGACAAAAAATTGACGGTACAATTAGCCACTGAACTGGCTGACAGCTTTGCAGATAATCCAACAGGATTAGCAAAACTAATTGAAGCTATGCCAGCGCAAACCTTGGTCGCTGAGCAATTGGGTGATGATGCCAAAAATTTGGCAGCACTGGAAGGTAAAGACTGGGATCAACTATACGCCGCCAATGAATTGGAAGGGGTAAGAATCAAGTTCCCGGACTTGTACGAAAAATTGAAAAAACAAAAATATCCTAACGCTTAATTTTTAAAAAAATGGCAAATCCTAAAATACCACAAGAGTTTTGGAGCTCTTACATCGTAGAAAAACTACGTAGAACAAATCCACACATCGCTTTGTGTTTCGATGAGTCGAAATATGTACAAGGTGGTTCGATTGTATACTTACCACAGGCAGGTGCAAAGCCTAGTGTTGTAAAAAACAGAGCCTTTGGTGCTGCAACCGCAGTACAACGTGGTGACACGGCAGTAATGTACGCGCTTGATGTGTTTACAACTGACCCAACAGCGATTACTACATCGGAAGCGATGGAAATCAGCTACGAAAAAACCGATTCAGTATTGGCAGATCACACCGACACTTTAGCTGAAGCTATTGGGGATGAGTTGATTTACAACTGGGTAAGAGGGGTGAAACCAGCCGTTGGCGGTGGTACAACCGTAGAATTCATACCTACTGGTAGAAGAATTCCAACCTCAGGAGCATCAACGGCTGTAAATGCTGAAGATGGTCAAACAGGAACTCGTAAGGCTACAACTTACAAAGAAGTTCAAGCAATGCAAGCTAAATTTAACAAAGATAATGTAGCAAAAGATGGTCGCTATGCAATGATGGAAAGCTATATGTACCAAGAATTTATTGACTCTTTGTCAGCTAACCAAATGGCGGCTTTCCAAGAATCAGCAGATTTAGCAAATGGTATCATTGGGAAATTTGCAAGTTTCACTTTCCTTGAAAGAACTTCAGTATTAGCTATCCAAGCCAACGGAACTTTCAGATTGCCAGGTGAAGCTCTTGGAGCAACTGACAACCTAGCTAGTATCTTCTGGCAAAAAAACAGTGTAACCAAAGCATTGGGAGACACTAAACTATTCCAAGATATGGACAATCCATTGTACTATGGTGACATTCATTCAGGATTGGTTAAAATGGGTGGTCGTTGCCGTCGTGAAGACTGGAAAGGGATTGGACTTATTGTTCAAGCTGCTACAGCATAAACCAAAATTTGAATTATAGATAATCAAAGGCTGTCTCTTTAATGATGGCAGCCTTTTTTTTAAAGCTTGATTATGGAGCAATTTTTATATCCAACGCTTTCTGCTTTTTTCGCCGCATTGATCACCTGGTTTTTTAATAGAAAGACCACGGAAATTGACAACGAAATAAAGTCGGCTGATTTTTACAGGAATTTGTTAGACGACGCTACAAGGCGGTTGAACGAGGCAATAGATACGATTACTGCTCAAGATGTAAAGATTAAATCGTTAATGGCAGAAATTGAGGCCTTAACCATCGAAATTAGGAAATACAAACAGCTAAATGGGAAAACCGAATGAGAACTGCTAAAGGTACCAAATACATTGCCATTCACTGTTCTGCTGGATTTGGTAAACTACCATCTATTGAGGCCTTTTGGAAATCTAAAGGATGGAAGTCTCCGGGTTATCATCGATTGATTGATGTTGATGGAACCGTTCATGATCTCCTCGATTTTGGCAAAACCTCCAACGGTGTTAGAGGCTTTAATGAGCAAAGTATCAATATCTGCTATATCGGTGGAGTTGAAAATAGCGGCACGGTAAAGAAGCCTATTTGGAAAGCAAAAGACACCCGAACTGAAGCGCAAAAGACAGCTATTATAAGATGCATTAAAGAGGCTCAACAATGGCTTAAGGCAAACAAAAACACTAATAAAATTATCATACAAGGACACCGCGACTTTTCGCCCGATTTGAACAAAAACGGAATTATCGAAAGCTGGGAAAGAATTAAAGAATGTCCATCATTTGATGCAAAAAAAGAATATCAAACCCTATAAAACCCAATAAAATGAAAAATTTTAAAATACCCCATCTACTGTCTTTTTTGTTGTTTTTTGTTTTGTTGGCTACAACACTCAGTTCTTGCAAAAGTACTAGTGTTGTTCCGCCAGCAACCACCGAAACGACCAAGACAGTTACCACTAAAGAAGTCATCCGCGACACCATTTTTGAAACCCAAAAAGATAGTAGCTATTATAAAGCCTATATCGATTGTGTAAATGGTAAAGTTGTTATAAAAGGCAAAATTCAAAATTCAAAAGGCAATTATCTCAAACCTCCAAAAGTAGATATACAGGATAATACACTTACCGTCAACTGCGAAGCTGAGGCGCAAAAGTTATTCGCCCAATGGAAGGACACCTATACTAAAGAAAATGCTCAAACCATTAAGAAAATACCTTACCCAGTTGAGAAACCTTTGACGTGGCGGCAAAAAACGCAAATGCTACTAGGAGGAATATTTCTAGCCTTGATTATGATTTTCATAGCTCTAGGAATCCTGAAGTATTTCAAAAAAATTTAAACACTAATTAAAACCCATTTAAAATGTCAAAAGAATTAGCAGCGGATTATTTCGCCCGACACGGATCAAGCAATGAATGTCACATCACATCCGATGGGCGTGTTTTTCACACCAAAGGAGCGGCAGACAGTTTTGCCAACGGATTAAAAGACAATAAAGTCGAATCTTATACCAGAGATGGTAAAAAAGAAGAAAAAGAAGTTGAAACACCAGGATCCGATGCTACAGTTTTCACTTTGGAAGACTTGAAAGCATTCGACACTACCACAGCTTCTTATGCCGAAATTAAGGCTTTGGCCAATGGTTTGAACTTAGAGTCTGCCAGCCAAAAGAAAGAAGATTTGTTGGCGGCTATAGAAGCGCAAAAAGTAATCATTAACACTGAAGTTCAAGACTAATGTCACAAGGAACTGGAACGCCAAAAGTTACTGTAGCAGTAGCCACTGGCAACTTGCAACGCCAAGTTCAAGTACTGGACGGTGTTGCAGGACTCGTAGGAACTTCGGTTACTAAAATCGGAGAGATAGAAACAGTTTACAACTATGACGATGCAGTCGCCAAAGGATTTACCGTTGTGGGAGAGCCATTCTTAAACAAAGCCATTCAACAGTTTTATCAAGAATTAGGAGGCAATCAAGCCTTGACTATTCTAGGTGTTGAAGACACCATGACGTTGACCCAAATGGTAACTTCAACGAATGCTAACGGCTTGAAAAAACTATTGCTTTCAGCTCAAGGAGCTATTACGATGGTTGGATTAATCCGCAAACCCGCACCTGCTTACACGATGGTTGCCGATCACTTTTTAGACAAAGATGTCGAAGATGCTCTTTTAGCTTCTAAAACATTGGCGCAATACCAACAATCGATTAATAAGCCAGTGCGCTTGTTAATAGAAGGTAGAATAAACGATATAGAAGCCGACTTGTATGAGCCTAATACTGCTAATAACGGTTATGCAGGTGTAGTCCTAGGAAGTGATTTAGCTGATGGTTCTGGAGCGGTTGCGCTTGCATTAGCTCGAGCTGTCAAATATCCATCGCACATTAAATTGGGTAACGGGCAAAACGGAGCCTTGACTGTTCCTGAAGTGTTTATTGGCGACAAACGCCTCGAGGATTACTTCCCCGAAGAGTTGGACGCTTTTGCCGATGCTGGTTATATCATTATGCACCGTCGTGATGGTGCTGCAGGATACTATTTTGGCAGAGATAATATGGCTACGGCTGACGATTTTAAAATATTGGTTCATGGTCGTGTGATAGATAAAGCGCAGCGAGTAGCTGTAGCAACTGCCACGCCATTATTAGAGACCACAGTTCGTGTGAATGCCGATGGCACGATTAACGATACCGATGCCAAGCATTTAGAAAATGTGATCAAGCAACAAATACAATCCCAACTAGCTGATCAGATCAGCGATGTGGATGTCAACGTTCCTACGGATGCTAATATTATCAATACAAGCACTGGAGGCATTGAAGTAAAAGTGTTGCCGCTGGGTTATTTGACCTGGATTAAAGTAACGATAGGTTTAACCGCTAATATTTAAAAAATGGCAAACGTAAATATAACATCCGATGAGTGTGCTTGGTCACGCTTTGAGGTTAAAATACTAGGTAGAACCATTAAGGGGCTTCGTGGTTTTGGTTTTAAAAAAGAGGTCGAAAAAGAACACTTGTACGGTGCAGGAGACGAAGCAATTGATATTGTAAACGGCAACAAAAAAAGCTCTGGCAGTATCAAAGTATTAGGCTTTGAAAGCGATGCGATGAACAAAGCGGCGCGTGATGCCGGTTTTGAAGACATAACCGACGTGCCTCACGAGGCGATCGTAATCACTTGTGCCTTTAAAAAGAGACTTACCGATCCTGTAAAGACATACATCGCTACTGGCGTTGCTTTTACAGAAAGCGGTGTTGACCTCGAGCAAAACGCCAAGATGAGAGAAGTTACTTTGCCTTATTTGGCAATGAATGTGATATTACCATAACCCACCCCTAGCCCCTCCAAGGAGGGGAATTGGGGCCATAAAAAAAATAATTCAAAAACAAACAAAAAGATGAAAAAGAATTTAATTCCTGCAGGTAATCTAAAATCTGCCTTTGCGAATCGCAAAGCAAAAGAAGCCGAAAAAACGGCACCCACAAATGAAGCATCGGATAGTAAAGCGGCATTTATTACCCGTTTTACTCAAGAAAAGCTAGACCAATGGAAACAAGAACACGGTGGTCGTGACTTGATTTGTTTAAAAGTGGATGACGACATGGCTGTTTTGCGCCCACCTACTGCAGACGATTTAGGAGATTATATGACTGCTATCGGAACCAACGGAATGAGTAAGGCCGTTGCTTTTATCCTAGAACAATTGTGGTTAGAAGGCGACCTCGCTTTGATTGAAGATGAAGATAAATTCATTGCAGTTTTCCTGCAGATAAACAACATCTTGGAGGGGAAAAAAGGCGAATACTTTCGCCTTTAGTGAGAAAGGAATTAAGGACTGCCAAAACCAAAAAGCGGGTATTGATTACTTAATAGTTTTTGGAGCTATGAAGTTTGGGGCAAACGCTCTGAAGGATTGGGGCGACGAACTCTTTTTTTATCGTACCGGGATTGCACTTGAATTAGCCAAAAAGGAATCGATTTGATGAACAATACAATTGAATTTATTTTACGAATGAAAGACATGATGAGTTCGAACATAACGAAAGTTAGTTCGACCTCACAATCTGCGTTTAATAAAATGAAGCAATCGGCGGATCAGGTAACGGGTCGAAACAAGATTTTAGGCATGAGTTTTAATGAGCTTCAAAAGCAAATTAGAGATGTTGAAAGTACGATTTCAAAAAGTACGATTCCTAGCCAAATTGCATCCGCTCGAAGAGAATTAGCTGCGCTGCAAAGCCAAGCTTCTAGACATTCAGGGAATATTAACGGATCAATTGGCCCTAGCTCAGGAGGGATTGGGGTTGGAGGAATTGCTAATGGAACTTTTTTGGGTAACCTTAAAACTCGAGCAGTAACCGAGATAGCTAGCGCTGTTAGTGATGGTATAAGCGCAATGGTAACCCGAAGCATGGACAAAGAGCAGGCCATTGTTGGGTTAACCACTTTTTTAGGAAAAAGCGAGGCTACATTAGCCTATAAAAATATTCGTAAGGATGCTGACATTACCCCTTTTGACACAACCACTTTATTAGCGGCAAATCGAGCTTTGATTTCGGCAAATATAAGTAGAGAAAATTCACGTAAAGACGTAATGAATTTGGGTAATGCTGTAGCGGCTACAAGTGATGGTAAAAATATGCCAGATGTAATGGCTCGAATGGCACTTAACCTTCAGCAAATAAAAAATAACGGTGTTGCAACCGCTATGGATGTAAGACAATTTGGCTTTGCGGGGATTAACCTGCCTGAATTGTTGAAACGTTCTGGTCAAAAAAACGATGGTAATCTTACTTATGAAATGATTGCTAAAGCCCTTGAAGTAGCTAATAGCAAAGGAGGAATGTACGAAGGTGCTCTAGCGGCTCAAGGACAGACTAGAGGGGGGAAATGGTCTACGGTTAAAGATTTAATTGGCAATACAGCCTCAGATATTGGTGACGCATTCTCCCCAGTAATTGTCAAATTATTGGATTTGGGGATCAAGTTTGCGAATTGGATTAGCAATAGTTTAACTCAAGCTCAACCCTATATCGATGCCATTTCTAACACTATTGGAGTTGGTGTTGATTACATCATGCAAATGGTTAACGGCACTAGTGAGTGGAGTGGATGGATTGAACTTTTGAAAAATCATTTTGGAATTGTTTGGGAGTATACAAAAAGAATTGGAATTAAGTTATGGGGGTTTGTAAGCTCAATTTTGGAGTTTATAAAACATAGCCAAATATTAAAAGACTTATTTCTTTTTCTAGGTTGGATTTTAGAAAAAGTCGGTGGCTTGATTATTGGGGTTGTCAATACTATTTCTTGGTTATGGGAAAATATTTTGAAACCTATTTTAAACGGTATTGAATGGGTGTATAAACATCTTACAGGTCGAGGACTGGAGGTAAAAAAAACCACCACTTTATTAACCCCTAAAAAACCAAAAGACGGTCCCGAGAATTCGCCATTGGGTGTTGGAGGCTCACTAGCAGCAACAAATCAAGCATCAGGAAAAGCGGCGGGTGATACTGTGGCGGGTGCTGGTCCAAAAGTGGTTAATATTCATGTTGGGAAGTTCTTTGACAATTTACAATTTACTACTATGAACGCTGGCGAAAGTGCCAATGAGATTGAAAGAATTGTAATGGAGTGTTTTGCTAGAGTGGTATATAACGGTTCTAAAATGGTTTAAAATGAGTACCAACACCGCCTTTGACTTATACAAATTATACAAGACTTATTTTGGTAATGAGCCTTATTTTGTAACGAATAAAGATACTGCAACGCCATCGAGTTCTACTGATGGACAATTTGTGTACCAAATTGACCTAGAGAACCCGAGACCAAAAGGGAGTATTGATTATTCACTTAAAAATATTGCTTTAAATAAAAAAGGACTTTACGGACAGGATATTTGGTTTCCTATCGAATTATGGAAGTCGGGACGGAAAACCATTGAAATTGAAGCTTGTACGGTTGGAGTTAATCTAGTTAAAGAAATCATTCGAACTCAAGTAAGCGAAAGAAAAGGACGGGTAAAAGAGTGCTTTGCTATTGATGATTACCGGTTCAATATTAAAGGTTTTTTGATTGGTAAAAACCGATTGTTCCCCGAGGATCAAATACAATATTTGAAAGACTGGTTTGAAACAACAGAGCCAATTGAATTACACGGCGGTTATCCAGAGATATTCCTGGACGAAAGTTGTAGAGTCGCTATTGGTGCTTTAGACTTTCCTGAAGTGCAAGGCAAAGCTCCTTGGATTCGCCCTTTTACAATGACATTAGAAACCGATTATATACAAGACTTAATTATACCATAGATGTTTTACCTAACCAGCGATATTACTATAGGAAACTATAAAAAGGTAAAGCCGTCAAAGGTTACTTGGAAAACAGATATTAACAGTTTTACCGATACGTGTACGATTGAGTTGCCCAGGATAAGTTATTTGAAAACGGTAAAAACTACCACTGAAGACAAGCAAGAACCTAACGAACGAAAAGAATATGTTTTTAAGGAAAACGACAAAATCAGCATTTCACTTGGTTATGATGGCGTGAACTCGAAGCGATTTGAGGGTTTTATCAAACGAGTAAACATGTCAATTCCTGTTAAGATTGAGTGTGAAGGTTATAGTTATTTGTTGTACGATGTTATTTTTAATAAAAGCTATCAAAACGTAACCGTCAAGCAATTATTGACCGATGTGTGCACTGGAACTGAAATAGTGTTGTCAAGCGAAATACCAAACATTCCGTTAACGAATGTGAGGTTTAAAAACGCTACAGGAATTCAGGTTTTAGAGTGGTTGCAAAAGGAATGCCATTTGGCTGTTTATTTCAACTTTAACGAGTTGTATGTCGGGACTCAATTTGGTAAAAAAGGGAAAACGGTAAAGCTTCGATTGGGTTGGAATACGATAAAAGAAGATGATTTTAAACAACGAATAGTCGATAAGAATGTTCGTGTTGTCATTCGCGAAAAGAACGACAAAGGCGAAGTGAAACGAAGCAAATCGGATGCGACGAAATACAGTAATGAAAAATCATTGAAAATAAAAGCGGGAATTCCTGCTGATTTGTTGAAACAAATTGCCAACAGGTTACAAACCAAAAACAATTATAATGGTTACGAAGGGAGCATCACTGCTTTTTTAGTTCCTGCGACCAACAAAGGCGATGTTGCCGAAATAGATGGATACAAATATCCTGATAAGTCAGGGCGGTTTTTTGTAGAAAGTGTAGAAGGCGAATTTGGACCAGGAGGTGGAAGACAAAAAATACAATTAGGATTTTTAACAACATTATAAATGCCAACACCAGAACAGATCAGAGCAAAGTTAAAAGAAATGGCTAAAAAGGATGGTCCTGCGGTGAGTAACATTGCTAAAGTGAAATCAGTAGATGAAACAAAGGCTACTTGTGTACTGGAAGATGAAGACGGTCAGGAAATTTTTGACGTTCGACTTCGCCCGGTTCTCACAGGAAAGAAAAGTTTTATCCTGGTGCCAAAAGTGGGAAGTTATGTATTGGCCGTTCGTGTAGAAGATGACGATGATTGGATGGTAATAGCATCCGATGAGATTGAAAGGATTGGCTATTACATTGGCAATACCATTTTTGAAATAGATTCAACCGGGTTTCTTTTGAAAAAAGAGAATGAAACCTTAAAGAAAATAATGGTCGATTTGGTTGGAGCGGTTAAGGCAATGAGTTTTACTCTTACAACGCCCGACACAATTACCGGAACGACAACAGCATTGGTAAATTTAGCGCAATTCACGGCAATTGAAATGCGGATTAATGAGTTTTTAAAATAGATCCACCCCGCCCTTTGGGCACCCCTCCAATGGAGGGGAATAGAAGCAAAACGATGACGGACTTTTTGTTAGATGACGATTTAGATTTATTGGATGCCGATGTTATTGTGGGCGAAAGTACTGCGCAGCATCAAAAATTATTGATTTTGGCGGCTAAAGGCGAATTTAAAGATGTACCAATGCGAGGTGTGGGCGCAATGAGTTATTTGGAGGACGATAACCCGAGTAATCTAGCCCGAGAAATTAGAACCGAATTTGCCGCCGATGGAATGACGGTAAACAAAATACAAATTGCACCCGACTTGACTATTCAGGTGGATGCTAATTATTAAAAAAAAATGAACGCATTAGTATTGCAAACTTGGTTTGACATCGCTATTCAGTACACTGGAAGCGTTACCGATGCGTATGCTATAGCCTATGCTAATGGTGGGCGTTCGGTTACCGATGATTTAGTACCAGGAGAGGTGATAGTTATTCCTGCAGGTGTTCTGATTTTAAACAAGACGGTAAGTTATTTAGAGTCGAAAAAAGCAATACCAGCCACAGGAATTAATGCGGCAGATTTGTCAACGATTAATCCGCCGCTGGGAATAGGAACAATGAGGATAGGATCAACATTTATAGTACGATAAAATGGCAAGATTAATTACGGACATACAAAACGAGATTTATGCTAAAATGGATGGGGACGCAATACTCCCGAATTCCATTAGCCAGTCGGCAATTTACAGACGTTTTGCCTTTATAATCGCCTACGCTATTTGGTTGTTAGAAACGATTTTTGACCAACACAAAAAAGAGGTCGATGATATTATTGAAGCCAAAATGCCTCACCGCCCCAACTGGTATAGAACAAAGGCGTTGGATTTTCAGTATGGATTTGATTTGATTGCAGACACGGATAAATACGACAATACGGGTTTGACTGAGGAAGAAATTGAAAGCGTTAAGCCAATAAAACACGCTGCTGTGACTAAAAAT
>JAYVIN010000008.1:0-50140 GCA_043770135.1 Flavobacterium sp.
ATAGTTAGTATAGAAATTATTGTTGACATTGTTTTCGTATTCATTTGGACCTGTAACACCAAGAATCACATACTGATTTCTATAGGTAGAAAACGTAGCCCTTTGATGCCAGAAGCGTGCAATTCCGATTAGCACTTCTAATCCTTTTTCGGGAATGTATGAGTAATCGCCGGTATATCTGTGATAGTTGAAAATGGCAAAAGCAATAGCGCCATTTCGGTGGATTTCTTCAAAGGTGATTTCCCATTCGTTATGGCATTCTTCGCCATTCATCGTCACCATTGGATACAAAGCAGCACCATTTGTAAAACCTAATTTACCTGCGTTTTCAATCGCTTTGTCCAATTGATTGTAACGATAAGTCAATAAATTTCTAGCCACTTGCTGATCTTTGGTCGCCATATAAAACGGAATACAATAGGCTTCGGTGTCCCAATACGTAGAGCCTCCATATTTTTCGCCAGTAAATCCCTTTGGGCCAATATTTAAACGAGAGTCTTTGCCTAAATAGGTTTGATTTAACTGAAAAATATTGAAACGAATGCCTTGTTGTGCTTTTACATCGCCATCAATAGTGATGTCCGACATTTCCCAAATTTTAGCCCAAGACTCTATTTGATCCTGAAGTAATTGTGTATAGCCTTTTTTTAAGGCTAATTTTATTGCATTTTCTGCACCAATAAGGGTGTTTTCATGGTTTAAAGAAACAGTATATCCCCCTATTTTTTGAATAGAAGATTTTACGCCTTGAGCAACTTCAACAGTATAACTAAACTGAATTTTTTCATTTGTAGCCGAAACAATTTCGGGAGAAACATTTAGTTTTTCTTCATTCGACAAAATGCTATTTTGCATAAAAGTGGTTGCCTTGAAATGCGTTTTGAAGGTTTGAGCTGTTACAAAAGCTTCGTTTTCGTGGTGTTTTGTTTCTAAAGGCTCCCAGAATTTTTCATCCCAATTGGCATCTTCGTTAGTTACACCAGCATCAATATAGGGTTTGTAAATAATTTTTATAACCTTATTTAAAGAAGTTATTTCATAATTTATAACGCCTACTTCATCTAAATCTAAAGATAAAAAACGACGAATATTCACGGATATTTCGGTATCATTTTGCAAAGTTGCTTCAAAAGACCGATTGTACCAACCTTCTTTCATATTCAATTCGCGACGGAAGTTTTTTACCTCTTTACAACTATTGAGATCAAGATTTTCTCCGTTGATTTCGATGTCAATTCCAATCCAATTGGGAGCGTTTAACACTTTCGCAAAATATTTTGGATAGCCGTTTTTCCACCAACCCACTTTAGTTTTATCGGGATAATAAATACCCGCGATGTAACTTCCTTGAAAAGTTTCGCCGGAATAATTTTCCTCAAAATTAGCGCGTTGTCCCATAGCACCGTTTCCAATACTAAAAAGACTTTCAGATGATTTTACACGTTCTTTGTCAAATCCTTCTTCAATAATAGACCAATTGTTGGGTTGTATATAATCTTGATTCATTTTTTTAGTTTAAAGTTTAAAGTTTAAAAGTTTAATGGTGTTGCATCTGAAACTTCAAATTCAAAACGAAATCATCTTATCAAATCTTCAATAAAGCTGGTATTTATCTGCGTGAAATCTTGGAAAATATATTTAGCTTCGTGTAATGTTGATTTACTTCCAATCCCAACGCTAGTCATTCCACCGATATTTGCTGCTTGAATTCCCGCAACCGAATCTTCAAAAACAATAGCATTTTCTGGTTTTACGTTCAATAATTGGGCTGCAATCAAAAAAACTTCGGGATCAGGTTTAGCATTGGTAACATCATTTCCGTCTACAATGGCATCAAAATAAGATAATAATCCTGTTTTTTCGAGTATGGGTCTAGCGTTTTTACTTGCTGAACCCAAAGCAATCAATTGGTTTTTATCTTTCAAAAATTGTAGAATAGGTAAGACTCCACGAAGAATTTCACTTTCGTCCATATCAACAAGATAGGACAAATAATCTTCATTTTTTTGAATAAGCCATTTGTCTTTGTCCTCCTGCGAAGCATCAACTTTTCCTAATTCAAGGATAATGTCTAAAGAGCGAATTCTACTGACTCCTTTTAATAACTCATTATTTTCATGCGTGAAATCAATATCTAATTGATCAGCAATTTTTCGCCAAGCCAAATAATGGTATTTTGCGGTATCGACAATAACGCCATCTAGGTCAAAAATAAATGCTTTTATACTCATTTAATTAGATCTTCCCGTTTTTTATTTCTTCTACAATCTCAGGATTCAATAAAGTGGTAATATCGCCAAAATTCGAATAATCGCCTTCGGCAATTTTACGAAGAATTCGACGCATGATTTTACCAGAACGTGTTTTTGGCAAACCTGAAACAAACTGTATTTTATCTAATTTGGCTATAGGTCCAATATGGTCAGCCACATGTTGATTAATTTCTTTTGCTAAGTTGTCTCTGTCTCGAGATTCTCCTGATTCTTTTAGAATTACAAAACCATACAAAGCATTTCCTTTGATATCGTGTGGGAATCCCACAATGGCACTTTCGGCAACGGCAGGGTGTTCGTTAATAGCATCTTCTATTGGAGCTGTTCCCAGATTATGTCCTGAAACGATAACTACATCATCTACACGACCTGTAATTCGGTAATACCCTACTTCATCTCGCAAAGCACCATCTCCAGTGAAATATTTTCCAGGAAAGGCACTAAAATAAGTTTCTTTATACCGCTGATGATCACCCCAAATGGTTCTAGCAATTCCGGGCCAAGGAAATTTAATACACAAACTCCCAGTTACTTGATTTGCTTCGATTTCATTGCGCTTTTCATCCATCAAAACGGGCTGAACTCCCGGTAAAGGTAAAGAAGCATAGGTTGGTTTTGTAGGGGTTACAAATGCTAAAGGCGAAATCATAATTCCACCAGTTTCGGTTTGCCACCAAGTATCGACCAATGGACATCGTTTTCCACCCACATGATCATTGTACCAGTGCCAAGCTTCTTCATTAATAGGTTCGCCAACCGATCCAATGACTTTTAATGATTGTAATTGATATTGTTGTACATATTTTATATTTTCTTTTGCCAAAGCGCGTATGGCTGTTGGAGCAGTATAAAATTGAGTGACTTTATGTTTTTCGATAGTTTGCCAAAAACGACTGAAATCAGGGTAAGATGGAACTCCTTCAAAAATTACCGTTGTAGCTCCATTTAGCAAAGGGCCGTACAAAATATAAGAATGTCCGGTTATCCAACCGATATCGGCAGTACACCAAAAAACATCATTTTCTTCATAGTTGAAAACATTCTTAAACGTGTAGGCAGAATATACCATATAACCAGCGGTAGTATGCACCATTCCTTTTGGTTTACCCGTAGAACCAGAAGTGTAAAGAATAAACAAAGGGTCTTCAGCATCCATAATTTCAGCCACATTATTATCGATTGCTTCATCTAATAAAGGTTGTAACCATTGGTCACGACCTTGTTTCATAACAATTGGAGTATTGGTTCTTTTGGCAACCAGCACTTTTTCAACACAAGGACAATTGTTCAAAGCTTCGTCAACAATTCCTTTTAAATCGATTGTTTTGTTACCACGATAGCCACCGTCTGAAGTGATAACCATTTTACATTCGCTATCATTGATTCTTGCCGCTACTGCCGAAGCTGAAAATCCTGCAAAAACCACCGAGTGTATGGCACCAATTCTAGCACAGGCTAAAACAGCAATAGCCAAGTCAGGAATCATAGGAAGATAAATACAAACTCGGTCTCCCTTTTTTATACCTTGTTCTCGCAAGACATTTGCCATTTTTGAAACTCTTACATACAGTTCGTTATAAGTAATGTGCTGGGCTTCTTCCGTAGGATCGTTGGGTTCAAAAATGATAGCTGTTTTATCACCTCTTTTGGCAAGATGCCTGTCAATACAATTTTTAACGATGTTTACCTTGGCATCTACAAACCATTTTATTTCGGCTTTTGCCATATCGAACTCCATTACTTTTTCACATTCTTGATACCAAGTAAAGTTTTCGGAAGCAATCTTACCCCAAAATTTTCTGGGTTCTCTAATGGATTTATTGTAGTGTTTGAAGTATTGTTCTAGGTTTTCAATTTTATAATAGCTCATATTATTTTTTTCTTATTTAAGAATTTTTTTTGACTAAAAGTGACAAAAGACAGTGATAGTATTTCAGTAAACTTGTAAATTTTTTATTAATTATAATGGCAAAATTTCACGCCCTAATTTTTGATTAATTACTAATGCAGCGGCTTCATAAAAAGCAAACGAACCACATAGAATTCCTTCGTAACCTGCGATAGTATGAATTTCCTCGCTACCTGTAAAACTAGCAGCCGACAATAATGCAAAAAGAATAACTAAAGAACCAAAAATAAGTTTTCCGATAGTATTGCCATTAAGTGTTCCTATAAAAAACGCAAGAGTAAATAAACCCCACATTCCTAGATAAAATCCCATCGAAGGACCATCAGGTTTTGCAACTCCCATTAGCGGAAGCACCCACAACGCCACTAATGATAACCAAAAGAAACCGTAAGAAGTAAAAGCAGCCATAGCAAAACCATTTCCTTTTTTCCATTCCATAATTCCAGCAATGACTTGTTGAATCCCTCCAAAAAAGATTCCCATTCCCATAATCATGGCGTTGAGTTCGAAAAATCCTGCATTGTGAATGTTTAATAAAATAGTGGTCATTCCGAATCCAAAAAGTCCCAAAGGTGCTGGATTAGCTGTATTGTCTTTGATAATTTGTTCCATAAAAAATAAAATTAAAGGTTAGTTTTGGTTAGATAAGGTCAATAAACTTATTTTTATAAGTATAATTCACAAATATATTAAACCTAGTCGATTTTTTAGATTTTTTTTTAATCGTTTATCGATTTAGAATTATAGAAAAAATATTTGAGATTTGACCTTTATTGAAATTACAAGTTGCAATTAAAAACAAAAAACCCACTCAAAAAGAGCGGGTTTCGTGGTACCTCCAGGGATCGAACCAGGGACACATGGATTTTCAGTCCATTGCTCTACCATCTGAGCTAAGGTACCTTGTTATTATGAGGGTGCAAATATAGAACGATTTTTAGTTTATCCAAAACAAATATTAAAAAAAATCAATTCGTACCTTTGCGGCTCTAAAATTAAATTATGATTCTAACGCTTGATGTTGGGAACACCCGAATTAAAGGTGCTGTTTTTGAAGAAAATACTCTTCAAGAGGGTTTTGTTTTTAGCAAACCAGAACTCCAATCAAGACTACTAGAGATAGTAAACGCCTACAAAGAGCTGACAGATGTTGTGGTTTCCTCCGTTTCTGATGTTGAGAAAAATAGTTTTTCTAGTTTTAGCCAAGCCATCAATATTCATTTTGTATCTCACAAAGACGCTTTCCCATTTGTAAATAAATACGAAACGCCACAAACTTTAGGGGTTGACCGATTAGTTCTCGCGACTGGAGCCACCTTACTTTATCCTAATAAAAATCGTTTGATTATTGATGTTGGAACTTGTGTAACCTATGATTTTGTTGACATAAACAACAATTATCTAGGCGGTGCCATAAGTCCTGGTTTGGCTTTGCGATACAAGTCCTTACATGATTTTACGTCAAAACTCCCTTTGTTAACTATCGAAAGTCCAGCGTCTTTCATAGGAAAGTCAACCAAAGAATCCATCCATTCTGGTGTTGTCAATGGATTAGCCTATGAAATAGACGCTTTCATAGCCGAATACAAGGAGAAGTATTCAAACTTTATCATAATTTTAACGGGTGGAGACACTGATTTTTTGGCTAACCGATTAAAAAATACCATATTTGCCAATTCAAATTTCCTACTAGAAAGTTTGAATCAAACATTTCAATATAAAATCAAAAATGATTAAAAAAGTTATAATTAGCGCCTGTTTGTTTTTGTCTTTAATCGCTTTTGCACAAGAAGGAACGTCGTCACCCTATTCTTTTTATGGAATTGGTGAAGTACGATTTAAAGGAACTGCAGAAAATCGTTCGATGGCTGGATTATCGATAGCCTCAGATAGTATTCATATTAATTTACAAAATCCAGCCGGTTTTGCAGATTTAAAATTAATCGGATTTTCTGTTGGAGGAACTTTTAACGATACCAAACAAAAAACTATTGACCAATCTGGAAGTGCTCAAAGAATTGGATTGGACTATTTAGCAATTGGATTACCCTTGGGGAAATTAGGAATGGGTTTTGGATTAATTCCATATTCATCAGTGGGTTATAAAATTCAAAACGTATATGAAGATAATTCTCAAATTAGCAAACGATTGAGTGGCACAGGAGGTTTAAATAAAGTTTTTTTAGGATTTGGATATAAATTAGCGCCAAACCTAAGTATTGGAGCAGATGTTCAGTATAGCTTTGGAAAAATAGAAACGAGCAATTTTGAGTTTTATACCAATATCCCCATTGGTTCTTTACAGACTTCTACAGCAGATCTTTCTGGGGTGAATTATAATTTTGGCGCCATGTATCAAGCTAAAATCAATAAAAAAACAAGTCTATATACTAGTGTGAATTTTTCTCCACAAAATACCTTAACCTCTCAAAACACTCAAAATATTGCCACAGCAAGTTATAATTTGCTTTATGATTTGTCAATAATCGACCCGCTAGACAACAAAACTGAATCAGTCGATTTGCAATTCAACAACAAAATATCTTTTGGAGCTGGACTAGGAGAATCTAAAAAATGGTTAGTTGGAGCCGAAATCACAATGCAAAACGAAGGAAATTTATACAATAGTTATAATGCTAACAATAGTGTTTCTTTTGAAAAATATACTAAATATACTTTAGGCGGATTTTACATTCCAAATTACAAATCGTTTACTAATTATGCCAAAAGAATCGTTTATCGAGGGGGACTTAGATATGAAAAAACGGGATTGATTATTAATTCAGAATCGATAACCGACATGGGATTGAATCTCGGATTTGGAATACCATTAATTGGGACTTTTTCTAATGTAAATATTGGTTTTGAATTGGGAAAAAGAGGAGCCACAAATGCTAATTTAGTTCAAGAAAATTATATGAATATTAGCGTAGGATTTTCTTTAAATGACAAATGGTTCGAAAAAAGAAAATTCAACTAACCTAAATAATTTGAGGTCAAAATCAATTATTCGCATTACTTAGTTTTAAAATGACTTCATCAAAAAAAAATACACTTTTGCTTTTCTTTACAGTTCTTGCTGTGGCATTCCTACTTGGATGTGAAAGTAATTTTAAAGAAGTTCAAAAAATCAATTTTTCTGAATTTGCACCTAGCGGTGAAGCGGACAATATCAATTTAAAATACACCGATTCGGGTCGGATAAAAGCCATTTTGGTAAGTTCAAAAATGCTCGATTTTTCGAGTCTTGACTTTACTTTTACGGAATTTCCCAACGGAATAGACGTCACTTTATATGACGACAAAAGCAAACAGACTTTTGTGAAATCAGATTATGCCGTTTCTTATAAAACAACCAATATTATTGATTTGCAGGGAAATGTAATAATCACTTCGCAAACGGGACAAGTGCTCGAAACGGATCAATTGTATTACGACCAAAAAAACGAATGGTTTTTTACCGAAAAAAGTTTTAAATTTACAGACCCAAAAGGAGCTTCAAACGGTCAAGGAATCGATTTTAGTAAAGATTTCAAAATGATTAATTCTCAAAACATAGTTGGCGAAATAGACTCCGCCGAATAAAATTTATCGATTATGAATTACCTAAAATACACCCAATACGTTTATCTTGTTGCTGCACTTTTCTTTACTTTTAAAGCTATAGAAATTTGGAATGATGCTAACGACCAACATTTTCTGTTTATAGGAATTGCTGTACTTTCCGTTTTTATGTTCTTATTCAGACGAAAATTTGCTAAGAAATTTGAAGATAGAGATAACAAATCCTAATGCATGGAAATTAGCGTTATAATAATCGGTTTACTATTATGTGCTTTTTTCTCAGGAATGGAAATAGCCTTTATTTCCTCGAATAAAATTTATCTTGAAATAGAAAAAAAACAAAATAGTTTTCTTTCCAATACGCTTACCAAACTCACCGAAAATCCTTCTAAGTTTATTGCCGCAATGCTTATTGGAAAAAATATAGCCTTGGTTGTTTATGGTTTTTTTATGGGTAACCTGATAATGGGTTGGCTTGAAACACAAGGCTATCATTTTTCTGAATTTCTGAGTTTACTCATTCAAACTCTTTTATCAACAATCTTAGTATTGGTTACAGCAGAGTTTTTGTCTAAAGTTTTTTTTAAGATTTATGCTAATTCACTAATCAAATTTTTTGCTCTTCCGGCATATCTGTTTTATCAATTGTTTTATTTTATTTCTTCTTTTTTTATCTGGATATCCGATTTTTTTCAAAAACAATTTTTTAAAACAGAAGGAGATCAAACGCCTTCTTATTTCAGTAAAATTGAACTTGGAAATTATATTACGGAACAGATGAGCGCAGTTGAGGATCATGCCCAAATGGATTCGGAAATACAAATATTTCAAAATGCATTGGAGTTTTCAGGAGTAAAGGCTAGAGATGTAATGACACCAAGAACGGAGATTGTAGCTGTCGATTTATTTGATTCGGTGGCAGAATTGAAACAAAAATTTATTGAAACGGGTTATTCTAAAATAGTGATTTATCAAAATTCATTAGATGATATTTTAGGCTATGTTCATTCTTTTGATTTATTCAAAAAACCCAAATCCATTAAATCAATTGTTATTCCAATTGAATTTGTACCTGAAACAATATTTGTCAAAGACGTTATGAACTTGCTTACCAAAAAGCGAAAAAGTGTTGCTGTAGTTTTAGACGAATATGGTGGAACTTCAGGAATTATTACTGTTGAAGACATAATCGAAGAACTTTTTGGAGAAATTGATGACGAGCACGATTTGGATGAAGAATTAACAGAAAAAGACCTTGGCGAGGGCGTTTATATTTTTTCAGCACGATTAGATGTTGAATATTTGAACGAAACATATAAATTAAAAATTCCTGAAAGTGATTCTTATGGAACTCTTGGTGGTTTTATAGTAAATTCAACCAAAGAAATCCCACAAAAAGGAGACGAAATCAGCATTGGCAACTATCATTTTACAATTGAAGAAGCCCTAAACAACAAAATTGAATTGGTTAAAATGACTTTAAAAGAATAATTTTTTTGAATTTTTAAAAAATCTTGTAAAATATAACGCTTCAATTATAATTATTAATTAGATAATTGTATTTTCGCAAACTGAATTTAAATAAACAACAATAAAATGGCAGTTTTACAAAAAATTAGACAACGCTCACTTCTACTAATATTAGTTATAGGTTTCTGTTTATTAGCATTTATCGTTGGCGATATCGTTAGTAGTGGTGGATTCAAAACATCATCAAAAGATGTTGGCAGTATCAATGGAAAAGACATTCCGTTTGAAGATTTTAGAGTCAAAGTAAGTAATGTAGAGAAAGGCCAACAAGGCATGACTTCGACTGCTGCTGCAAATACGGTTTGGAACCAAGAGGTTTCTATTGCTTTATTGACTGCTGAATTTGACAAACTAGGATTAAGAGTGGGCTCAAAACACATTATGGAAGTTTTTAAAACAGATCCAAATATTGGAAAAAATCCAACCTTTTTGAATGCCGCTGGTGTATTTGATGAAGCCAAATTCAAAGAATTCTTTAAGTCAAATCCAGATCAAGCTGAAGGATTGAAAGCAAGAGAGAAAGATGCTCAGCTTAATGCAAAATATCAAATCTATAATACTTTAGTAAAAGCGGGGATTTACTCCACCGAAAGCGAAGGAAAGTTAAAGTATGAAATGGAATCGAACAAAGTGAATTTTGCTTATGTTGCAGGTTTATACTCTTCAATCAAAGATACTCAAGTAAAAGTTGAAGACACTGAAATCATAGATTTCATAAAAAAGAATGAGAAAAAATACAAAGCAGATGAAACTCGCGAAATACAATATGTTTTGATTGAGGAAAAAGCATCTCCTGCCGATGAAAATGAAATCAAAAACAAAGTAAATCAATTGCTTTCAGGAAGTATCGTTTACAATCAGGCAACAGCAAAAAATGACACTTTAGCAGGATTCAAAAATGCTGGAAATATTGCTGAGTTTGTAAATTCAAATTCTGATGTTGCTTATGATTCTTCTTATGTAGCCAAAAAAGATTTGCCTGCAGAAGTTGCAGAACAATTGTACAACTTGGCTCCAGGAGCTATTTTTGGACCTTATATGTCAGGAAAAAATTATTGTATTTCTAAATCATTAGGAAGAAAAGTAGGTGTTAATGCAAAAGCAAGTCACATATTAATTAGTTATGAAGGAACTCAAGTTCCAAATAAAAAAGAAACAAGAACTAAGGAACAAGCTAAAGCTAAAGCCGAATCCATATTAGCCCAAGTAACAGCAAATCCAGGTAGTTTTTTTATGTTAGCCTATACTTCTTCAGATGATTCTTCGTCTCAACAAGGAGGTGATTTAGGATATTTTGGACCTAATCAAATGGTTAAACCGTTTAATGATTTTGTTTTCAACAATCCTGTAGGTAAAATTGGTTTAGTAGAAACCGATTTTGGTTTTCATGTTATTCAAATTGGAGACAAACAAGATGGAGTCCGTTTAGCTACTATTGCGCAAAAAATTGAAGCTTCTGAACAAACATCAGACAAGACATTTACTCAGGCTACAAAATTTGAAATGGACGCCGCTAACAAAGATTTTGAAAAATTGGCTAAGGAAATGAAAATTACTTTGGCCCCTGCAGTAACTTCAAAAATAATGGATGAGTCTCTCGGCGCTTTGGGTAACCAAAGAAACATCGTGAGATGGGCATTTGACAAAGAAACCAATGTTGGAGATGTAAAACGTTTTGAAATACCAAATTTAGGACACGTTATAGCGAAGGTTAAAAAAGCAAACGAAGAAGGATTGATGACAGCAGAAGTTGCTAGACCCTCTGTAGAACCAATTCTTAGAAATAAGAAAAAAGCGGAATTGCTAAAAGCTAAAAT
The DNA here is from genome assembly GCA_043770135.1 of Flavobacterium sp. GTDB lineage: Bacteria > Bacteroidota > Bacteroidia > Flavobacteriales > Flavobacteriaceae > Flavobacterium. The sequence goes on from JAYVIN010000008.1 coordinate 11,094, forward strand.
GACCGCTAGTACATTAGAAGCTATTGCAAAAGCAAATGCTACAACAGTGCAACAAGCTGTAGGTGTTACAATGGAAAACCCTAGTGTGTCAACTGGTCAAGAACCTAAAGTAATTGGAAATGCTTTTGCATTAGCACCAAATAAAATTTCTGCTACAATCGAAGGAAATTCAGGTGTTTATGTAGTTAAAAATACAAGTGTTGTTAAAGCTCCAGCCATCAAAGATTATTCTTCTTACATTGCTAAATTAAAGGCTCAAAGTGCAGGAGATTCAAACAGAGTTATTCCAGCCCTTAAAGCAGATGCTAAAATAGTAGATAATAGAAGTCAGTTTAATTACTAAATTAGACAATTGCTTTTAAAACAAGAATCCCGATAAAATCGGGATTTTTTTGTTTATAAAATCATCTGTTTATAAGGGATTATTGTCTCAAAACCTTTTTCAATAAAATAATCTGTTGGATTTTCTTTTGAGATAGCCAATACAAAGTCACCGCCCCAGGCTCCTAGACTTTTTATGACTCCTTCAAAATCCGAAAAATTTGATTCCTTTATTGTTTTCATTTCTAAAATAAGACTCAAGTCGGCTTCGTGTTCTTCTAATGCTAAAGCAAATTCTTGAAGCGTATTTGCATTTACCACTTTTTGAGTTAAAATATCATTATGGGCTATGGTCTTAGTCAACCCTCTGTTTTTATTATTAAAATAAGAAGTTATAGCCGCTTTACTACTTTGTTTTTTTTCGAGATAAACAAAATATAATTTTTCTGAAAACACAGGGTCAAATTCTACTTTTTCAATTACTGGTTTATCATTGTCTAAATAATACAAGATAGGACTGTTATTTTGAGCGCAGGCAATATCATATCCGCTGCCGCCAAAACTATTTTTCAGTAAAATAAAAGCATCAATTTGTAGCCACTGGGCAATATTATTTATTAAAGTAGATGAGGTGCCCAGTCCCCAATTTCTTGGAAAAGTAAGCGCAGTAGAAATACTATAACCTATACTGACATCAATAAAATCTGGATTTAATTTGAAAGCTTCATGTAAAATGCAAATTAAAGTATTTCTTATGGAAGATTTTTTTTCTGTGTTGTCATTAATAGCTATATTTTCAAAAGTGAAAGTGTCTTCAAACCAAAGACTACCGTCCGAATCATAGCTTCTCCAATTAATTTCTGGTTTGCTTTTTTCTTCAACAATTAAGTTTTGACCAAATTTGGTTGGTAACGCAAAAGCTTTTGCACCATCAAGAACTAAATATTCTCCTGTGATTAGAAGTTTTCCGTTACTGTAAAATTCTTTTTTCATTTAGTAAATACATCTTACAGGATTTTAAGTTCTGCAAGGATTATAATTATTTTCTTAAATTTTCAATAAATTCAACAACTGCTGCATGTGAAACCACGTTTTCTTTAAAATAATTTTTAATCAAAATGCGTTCTTTCTCTGTTGCTTCCAATTGATTGAGAATATTATTCAAATGCATTTTCATGTGTCCGTCTTGTATTCCTGTTGTCGTTAAGGATCGTAAAGCTGCAAAATTCTGAGCTAATCCTGCTACGGCTACAAGTTGCATTAATTCCTTCGCATTTGGTTTTTCAAGCATTTCAAAACAAAATTTAACTAAAGGATGTAAAGATGTTAATCCACCAACGGTGCCTAAAGCCAATGGAATTTCCATCCAAAAACTGAAAATCCCATTCTCGATTTTGGCATGTGATAAACTGGAATAGCTTCCATTTCTAGAAGCATAAGCATGAACTCCTGCTTCAACAGCGCGAAAATCATTGCCAGTTGCCAGCACTACGGCATCAATTCCGTTCATGATTCCCTTATTATGAGTAACTGCTCGAAAAGGTTCTATTTCGGCAACTTTTACAGCGCGAACAAATCGCTCAGCAAAAGCAATTGGATTCGGAATATGTTTGTCGATTAATGCCTCTACTGGGCATGAAACTTCGGCTCGAACTATACAATTTGGGACATAATTCGAGAGAATACTCATGACAACTTCAATATTTTTTTCCTCTTCTGAAAAGGATTCAAATGAATGAGCTTCTTCTTTCAAAGTTTTGGCAAATTGTTCTAAACAGGAATTGATAAAATTGGCTCCCATGCTGTCCTGGGTGTCAAAAGTGGCATGCAACTGATAATAATTAGGCAACAAATTAGTTTTGTTTCTTAGTTCAATTTCTAGAATGCCACCGCCCCGTTTTTGCATGTTTTTAGTAATGCTTTCCGTTGCAGCGATGCATTTAGGTTTAATTTCTAAAAAGAATTTTTCTAGTTTAGAAGCATCGCCAGTAAACATAAAATGAACCTGACCAATTTTTTCAGTATTCAAAACAGTAGTTTTAAATCCGCCACGAGTTGACCAAAATTTAGCAGCCTTTGATGCCGCGGCTACAACAGAACTTTCTTCAATAACCATCGGAATGGTATAGTATTTTCCGTTGATTAGAAAATTGGGAGCCACACCCAGCGGTAAATAAAAATTAGTTATCGTATTTTCTATAAACTCATCATGTAATTGTTGTAGTTTTTCGTCAGTGTTCCAATATTTTTTAAGAAGTGAAATAGCCTCTGAAGGAGTAGAAAAATATTCCTTGGCAATCCAATTAATTTTTTCTTCTTTGGATAATTTAGAAAATCCAGAAACAGCGTTGGTCATGCTCAATATTTTAATTAATTTGGATGCAAAGATACGGTTTAGATTTAATAGTTATATTTGAATGTATTTAAAAACAGCACTATGGAAAATATTCAAAAGAGAATACAATCTATTGACATTCTTCGAGGTATAGTTATGGTTATTATGGCTTTAGATCATGTTAGAGATTATTTTCATATTGCGGCTTGGACAGACGATCCTTTGAATTTAGAAACAACGACACCTACCCTATTTTTTACTCGCTATATTACTCATTTTTGTGCTCCAATTTTTGTTTTTCTTTCAGGAACATCCATTTATTTGCAAAGTTTACGTAAAACCAAAAATCAATTAAGTGTGTTTTTATTCAAACGAGGATTGTGGCTTATTTTTGTCGAATTTGCTATCGTAAATTTTGCTTGGACATTCAACCCAAGTTATCAAACCCAAATTTTTCAAGTCATTTGGACTATCGGAATCAGTATGTTTATTTTGGGTTTTATAATAAGATTGCCGTATAATTTTATTCTCGGCATTGGACTCTTAATTGTTTTAGGTCACAATTTATTGGATTTCCCAGAAGCTGTTTCGGGTTTTAAAGCAGGTTTTTGGTGGGATTTGTTGCATCACGGTCATGCCGTTTTTTATCCCATAAATGCGAATCATTCGGCTTTTATTTTTTATCCTTTCCTGCCTTGGACAGGATTAATGATCCTAGGATATTGTTTAGGAAAACTATTTTCACCTGAGTTTTCAATTACTCAAAGAGCTATTATTTTCAATCGAGTAGGAATTGTTTTGTTGGTTTTATTTGTTGTCCTTCGTGGAATTAATTTCTATGGGGACCCTTTGCCATGGCAATACCAACAAAATAATTTTTATACTTTTCTATCATTTCTAAATGTGCAAAAATATCCACCATCGTTACTTTATATGGCTATAACAATAGGAATGGCACTATTTGCATTAGCATTTTTAGAGAAAATAGAAAATCGATTTACCAATACAATGGTGGTTTTTGGAAGGACAGCTTTCTTTTATTATATCCTTCATTTGTTTTTGATTCATTTTTTAGCTTTCATAAATTATTTTATCAATGGACATTCAATTGCAGATATTTCTATTTTTTCGACTAAATATAATATTCCATTCCTAGGTGTTGTTAGTGCAGATGGTTTTGGTTTAAAGATGGTCTATGTAATTTGGATTGTCGTCATTCTTATTTTATTTCCAATCTGTAAAAGGTATGATCGCTATAAAACTGCACATAAAGAGAAATGGTGGCTAAGTTATTTTTAGCGATTAAATTTATAATTTTCAAGATAGCTTTTAACACAAATAATGCTATTATATGTAAAATTTTCACTAAAATTGATGTTTAGTATTTAGGATTAGTTTAGTTTAAATGGTTTTGTAATATACTATAATGAATTTAATCACAATTCAAAATAAAATATACCAATTTAATGGAGTCAAAATCATGTTGGATTTTGATTTTGCCGAGCTTTATGAAGTAGAAACGCGAGTTTTGAATCAGGCTATTAAAAGAAATATCGATAGTTTTCCGGAAGATTTTATGTTCAGATTAACAAAAGAAGAATGGGAAGATATATCATCATCACAGATTGTGATGATGTCATCACAGATTGTGATGACATCCAAAGACCCAAAAGTGCTTTACCGTATGCTTTTACAGAACATGGAGTCACCATGTTAGCGAGTGTTTTGCGAAGTCCAAAAGCAAGAAAAATGAATATTGCTATAGTGAGAGCGTTCGTAGCTTTAAGAAAAACACTTTTAAATATAGAAAACCTTACGATTCATATTCAGGAACTAGAGACTAAATATGACAAGCAATTTGAAGATATTTTTGAAGCAATTCAGTTTTTAATTACAGATACGGATCATTCTGATAGTAAACCAGAAAGAGTAAAAATAGGATATAAAAAATAATTTATAAATTCCCTTATGACTAAAGATAGTTTAGCTAATAAAAATAATTTTTTCGGACATCCTCGCGCCCTTTTTATCTTGTTTTTTACCGAAATGTGGGAACGCTTTTCGTTCTATGGAATGAAAGCACTATTGATTTTTTACCTCACGAAATACTATTTATTTTCAGACGAAGCGGGAAATTTACTGATTGGAAGTTATGCCGCTTTAGTATATGCAATGCCTGTGGTTGGCGGTTTTATTGCCGATAGGTATTTAGGATTTAGAAAAGCCATTGTTTTTGGAGGAATACTATTAGTTCTCGGACATCTTGGTATGGCTTATGAAGGAAATGCCACAACCAAGACACTAACTGGTGAAATCATTCGAGATGATTTTGCCCTTCAAATATTTTATCTATCCTTGGCTTTTATTGTAATGGGAGTTGGTTTTTTGAAGGCTAATATCTCCTCTTTGGTTGGGGAATTATACGATCTAGGAGACAAACGACGTGATTCAGGATTTACCATTTTTTATATGGGAATCAATTTAGGCTCCTTTTTGGCAACCTTAGTTTGTGTTTGGTTAGGCGAAAGGTATGGCTGGAGTTATGGTTTTGGTGCTGCAGGAATAGGAATGTTTTTTGGTTTAATTACCTTTATATTGGGTACGAAATTATTGCTTGGTAAAGGCGAATCGAAAGCTCCAGAATTCTTGTCAACAAAAACATTGGGAATCAAAAACGAATGGATTATTTATACCATAAGTGTGTTTTCTATTGCAATCGTTTGGCAAATGGTTCAAAGTCATAGCGTAGTTCAAAATTTATTGATTGTTGCTGGGGGAATTTCATTTGCTTATATTGTCTATTATGCCCTAACCCAATTGGATAAAATAGCCAGGGAGCGATTGATAGCGTTGACTATTTTAATCATTTTTACTGTTGTTTTTTGGGCTTTGTTTGAACAAGCATATACTTCTTTGAATTTATTTGCTGATCGAGTTTTAGAACGAACGCTCTTTGGATACACCATTCCTGCAGGACAATTTTTGAGCCTTAACGCTTTATTTATTGTGCTTTTTGCCCCAATTTTTGCTTGGCTTTGGGTAAAAATGGGTAAATACAATCCCAATACAGCCGTCAAATTTGCTATCGCTTTACTACTTGTTGGACTCGGTTTTGGCTCTTTAGTATTTGGAATTTCAATTTCCGAAATGGGCAAAGTAGGTACGTTTTGGTTAGTTCTAACTTATTTACTTCATACGTGCGCGGAACTCTGTTTGTCACCTGTTGGACTTTCGGCAGTGACCAAATTATCACCCGTAAAAATTGTAGGGTTTATGATGGGAGTTTGGTTTTTGGCAACAGCTAGTTCTGAATTTATTGCTTCCATTTTAGCCAATATTGCCTCTGTAGACACCTCAAATGGGGAAGCTCTCGATTTGAATTTAGCGAAACAGAGCTATCTCAAACTTTTTGAATATCTTTTCTATACCGGAATCGGTTTTGGAATATTACTTTTGGCACTTTCAAAACCCATCAATAAATTAATGCACGGAGTAGATAAAGAATTAAATAATTAAGAAATGACACAAAATTCGACCGACCAATTTTTTAAAAATCCCGTTTTAGGACATCCAGCAGGATTATTTGTATTGTTTTTTACCGAAATGTGGGAACGGTTTTCCTTTTATGGCATGCGCTCTTTGCTTATTTTATTCTTGACAACAGCTGCAGTTGATGGAGGCTGGGAATGGACAAGAGAAAATGCATCGGCTTTATTTGGTTCCTATGTAGGATTAGTTTATTTATCGACGATGCTAGGCGGTTATTTTGCCGATAAAATAATTGGTTTTCGTTGGGCTATTGTACTTGGAGCTACTTTAATGACTTTAGGACACGTGGCAATGGCTGTTGAAACGGAGTTTTCCATCTACTTAGGATTAGTGTTATTGGTTTTTGGTAACGGATTTTTTAAACCCAATATGACTTCAATCATTTCGGAAATGTATAAAGACCGATCTGAAAAAAAAGATGGTGCTTACACTTTATTTTATATGGGAGTTAATGCAGGGGCTTTCTTCGGAATTTTACTTTGCGGCTATTTAGGCGAAAAAGTAGGTTGGAGTTATGGTTTTGGATTGGCTGGTATCTTTATGTTTTTCGGAACCTTACAATTTTGGTTGTCCCAAAATATCTTTGGGGATATTGGTTTAAAACCTAATGAAGCGAGCAAAGCTAAAGCAGAAGCTTTGGACACTGATAAAAGAAATCCTTTCACGCCAATACAATTAGGGATTATTGCCATAACCTGCATTTTAGGATTACTTTGGATTCTGAACGATCCCGCTTCTAAAATTTCGGGAGGCAAAATCAATATTTTTGGCTTTCTGGGCGAAAACGGAAACTCCATTGCCATTGTTACTGCTTTGGGATTATTTATTTTGTTACTTATTTATCGATTCACTCAATATTCTCAAATCACAAAAGAGAAATTAATTGCCGTGACATTCTTCGCTTTTTTGACCATTTTCTTTTGGGCTATATTTGAGCAATCCCCTAATAGTTTAACCATTTTTGCCAGTGATTATACAAATAGAATTTTGGAAGGAAATTGGAGCATAACCTTTTTAGTGATTAATTCTTTGATAACCCTATTACCATTGGCCATTATCACTTGGGTTCTCTATTTATTATTCAAGCAAACGTTCAAAAATTATGCAGTAGCCAATATGATCTTGAGTATTAGTTTCGTAATAATTTGGGCAATAGCTATTTGGATGTTGGTGAAAGATTTTTATTCGGCGGGCTATTTAGCCTTATCAGATGGGACTTTAGCATCTTTTAAAATCGATAAAGTAACCACGCCACTTACCGAAGTTCCTGCGACTTGGTTTTCTACTTTAAACTCTTTATTTATAATTACTTTGGCACCTTTGTTTTCAAAATGGTGGGAAAGCAAATACAATCCTTCTGCCAACTACAAATACGGAATCGGAATGGCTTTGCTCGCTTTGGGAATGGCTTGTGTAGCTTTTGGTGCAAACGGAATTTTGCCCGGAGCCAAAACGGCATCAGTGAGTATGATTTGGTTAATTCTGGTCTATCTTTTCCATACCATGGCCGAATTGTGTATTTCGCCTGTAGGCTTGTCATATGTGAGTAAATTAGTTCCTGCCAGAATGATTGCATTTATGTTTGGAGTTTGGTATCTTGCGGTCGCAATTGGTATGAAAGGGGCTGGAATGTTTGGCGAAAACATCGACAAAATCGCAAACGAACACGGTCTGAGTTATTTCTTTTGGATGTTAACCCTGATTTCTATGGCTGTTGCGGTGTTTTCGATACTAATGTCGCCAATCATCAAAAAATTAATGCATGGTGTTCGATAATGGCACTATATTTGGAAAGTTAAATTTTAAAAACAAATAAAAATGAAATATAAAATCGTATTATTCTTGCTTTTAGGAATATTAAATCTTCAGGCACAAACAGTTAAAAAAACCAAAGTTAAAAAAGCAGCCAAAACTGAAAAAAAATCAGTAGAAGTCGAAAAAGAGATGCCATTTGTTTGGCATACCGATATGAACAAAGCGGTTGCTTTAAGCAATTCATCGAAAAAACCTATGTTGCTTTTTTTTACAGGAAGTGACTGGTGTGGTTGGTGTATTCGTTTGCAAAAAGAGGTGTTAAAAACCCCTGAATTTGAGACTTGGGCAAAGAAAAATGTAGTTTTAGTCGAGTTGGATTATCCAAGAAGAACCCCCCAAACTCCTGAAATTCAAAAACAAAATGCCGAATTGCAACAAGGTTTTCAGATTCAAGGTTTCCCAACAATATATTTTGTAAATGCAGATATGAAAGACGGAAAAGTAAACTTTGCTCCTATCGATAAAACAGGTTATGTTGCTGGAGGACCCGCAGCTTGGTTAGCCGTTGCCGATGGAATTTTAGCAAAAAAATAATCTCAATCCAATCTATAAAATCCCTTTTCGCCAGTAGCGTGAAAAGGGATTTTGTTTTTAAGGCAAGTGGCTTTTCTGATATTGCCACAGATATTGAAACTTAGATTAAATTGTAAAAAGCAAGAGTTAATTGTTTGCCCTAGAATATGTATTTTTACATTTGTAAAGCATCAAGTTTTTAGTAATTAAGAAATGTATATTTAATAAATAATGATAAAAAAAATAACTCCTTGGCTTGGAGGTCTATTAACAATAGTTTTGATAATAGGTGGAATAAAATCTTGGTGGGAATCACAAGATAAAACAGTTGAAACTAAAATAACAACTAACGGCAAAGACAATACTAATATTAATGGAAATAATAATACTTTTCAAAAAAACAGTACTATCGTAAACAACACTATTTCTTCCAATAAGAAAAGTAATGAAAATGAGTTTTCAATAATTGGAACGTCTAATAAATCGTTAATAAAAAAAATAGAAGATTTTGGAAAATTAAAATTGGTGCCTAGTTCAAATTATAGAATTGAAATAACACATACTGGAGAAATTACTTTATTAGATAAAGACTCTGATACGTTCATTTATTCTGGAGGAAATGTCATAGTTAAAGTTAGTAGTCAAAATTGTTTTGAATTTGAAAATTTGAAAATCCCTCAAATGAAACCAAATTCTAAAGATGCAATCAATAATGAAATTCAAAAAAGAATTGAAAATTATATAGATAATGATTCTAAACTGTTCCTAAATAAAATCATTGAATGTACAAACAAGCACTAATATTATTATTTCTTATTCTATCAACAAGTATTAACGGTTTTTCACAAACTGTAAATGATACAGAAAAATCAATTTTGATATATACAGAAGGTCAAGGTTATTTACAATCTTATATTGAAACGGCTATTAAAAAGCTAGTTAATGTTGAAACGGAAAAACCGTATTTTTCATCTGTAAACTCATTCAATAGATTTGTTTCAGATAATAAATACAAAGCACAATTGAGTGATTTAATTAGAACTCAAAAAGACATTAACGGATCTATAAATATGTATTATTCAAATGATGAAAAAATAATCCGTAAAAGAATTTTTGATATTTTAAGTAATTACAAATACTTTCTTACTGTTAATACAAATACTCTAGGAGAACTTATTGAATTCCAATTTCAACTATTTCAAACTATACATTCATTTGGGAGTTCTCCATACAATATTTCAGATAATGTTATTGGTAACGAGAATTTTTTTATTAACCCAAAAGATGAAAAATGTTATTCGATTATTGAACAATCACTGCAACGTTTATTTAAACAATCTAACCGTCAACCAGAAGCTGAATTAAATATTTTTGGGAAAGTTTTTAAAGCGAATCAATCTGATCATGAAATTAACTTACCGCTAAATACTCCAATCATTTTTGATGGTTCAAATTCTGGTGATTTTGATAATGATAATATTTCGTATTTATGGAGAAATATTACTCAAAAAGACGAAAAATACCAAACTTCAAAAAAAATAGCATTTGCACAGAATATAGCAAAACAAGAAATCGAAATAAGCGAATCAGGAAAATATAAAATAGGATTTAAAGTTTATGATGGCATCAACTATTCAAATGAAATAATTTTGAATATTAATACAATAGAAAAACTAAAAAAAACAATTTTAATTGATTCTATAAAATATAGTGTGAATTATTCATCCTTAATGTTTCTTAATTTCAAAAACATACACACTGAAAAGTATATATATGAAAAATTAAAATATGATGACAGTATCAGGAAAAAAATTATAATAACCAAAACTCCAATTAAGAATATGTATATCGATTATATTGATAAATCTAATATATACCTACAATATAAAATAATTTATTATAAAATTCCTAATAATTATTATAATTATTCAATTATAGAATTAGAATCAACTTTTGATACTTCAAGAAAAAAAGATGTCGAAAATGTATATTACATACATGATATAAATGATGAAGGATTGGTTTACAACGAAAGAAAAATAATTCACAAACTAATTAATAGAAATTTAAGACTAAACTTTGGTTTACGATATGAAAATTTTTCAATTCATAAAAATGAAGAAAAATATAATTTAAATACTCCAAGTGTTATTTTAAATTTACCTCTAACAAAAAAAATTGAAGTGGAATGGTCTTTCCCTTATCAAAATTCTAAAATTGTTATACCATTAGAAAGTTCTGATTTAAAATACCCGAGTATTTTTAATTTTAACCTAAGATACTTTATTATTGATATAAATAATAATAAAATTTTAGAGGGCATTAGACCTTACTTAACATTTGGATTTAAATTTTTTGAATTTGTTTATAATCCTAACGAATTATTGACAAAATCAGATAGTTCATGTTATCTTCCCGGATTTGGCATAGAAACAACAATTAAAAAATTTAATTCATATGATTTGTGTTTTCGATTCAATTATCAATATGGTTTTTTTAGAAATAAATTATTAAATGATTACGAATTAAATTCAATTAGTTTTGATACAATTTTTAGATTTTAGAAAATAAAATAATTCAACTTTACAACCTATAAAATCCCTTTTCGCCAGTAGCGTGAAAAGGGATTTTGTTTTTAAGGCAAGTTTCTTTCCAGAGACTAATATAAGTTCTATAATTGGAAGCGTCTGCCACAACTATTTGTGGCTTTAGGTTTTGAAACATTCGGTCTAAATTAATTTTAGGCGACTGAGTCAAAACTACAATGTCTGGTTTAGTATTTTTGGGATAAACGCCCAAACTATCCAAAATTAAAATTTTCTTGTTTTGGAAATAAAGAGTGTTTTGCAATTTTGTTTTCGATGTCAATTGACTAAAATTCCCAATCCTATAAGACATAAGCTTAGGGTTTTTTTCAGTCGATTTCAAAATACTGTCGTTGGCATACAACATGATTTTCTTGCCGTATCGCTCCGTTATCAAAGTGTTTTTTGTCGAATGAAAAACAACTAATTCTTTTTGGCTTTCAATTGAAAAATGGGTGTAAAAAAAGCTAAGTTGAAATAAAAATAGCGTCATCAAAGTAAATACTAGCCTATTAAAACTTGGCTTTTTAAACCAAATGACCGTTGCGATTATCAGCAAATAAACACTCCACAACAAGTAACTGTTGAATGGAATATCTTGAATAATAAATTGCTCTAGCGAAGCAATAGCATTGATGATTTTGTTCAAAATAAAAATACTCCACTCTAGTGCTTTGGATAAAAACAGTGGCGCAACATCGAAAGCTGCCAAAATCATGACAATTACGCCCAAAACCATGATGACACTCAAAAACGGAATCACGACCAAATTGGTTACAAAAAACAAACCCGGAAATTGATGAAAATAATAAATACTCAATGGAAATGCACCAATTTGGGCGGCAATTGAAACCGTGAGAATTTCCCAAAAGTAATTTGCAATTTTGTTTTTCGGAGTCCAAAGTTGGGCTAATAAAGGCTGTAACCAAAGAATAAAAAACAAAGCAACATAACTCAATTGAAAACCCACATCAAACAAAAACGAAGGCTGAAATAGCAAAATTAGCAATATCGAAACCAATAAAGTATGGTAAATATTAGTGCTACGCCTTAAATGCATTCCGATGGCTACAAACGAAAACATCACTACCGAGCGCAACACCGATGGAGCCAATCCAGCAATAAAACCGAATGTTGACAGTGATATAAGAATAACCATTAATTTGAATAAAGAACCTCGTCGAGTGTTAGGCAATGGTTTAAGAATAAAGCTCACAAAAAGCAAAATAAACCCTATGTGTAATCCCGAAACTGATAAAATATGCACCGCACCCGCATATTGATAATCCCGGATTATATCTGGCGCAATATCCTGTTGTTGACCCAAAATTAAGGCAATAGCAACACTAAGTTCTGATTTGTTGAAGTTGTTTTTTTCTAGATTAGCTATTATTTTTGTTCGTAATTTCGAGGCATAATACCAAGCGTTTTTATCTCTCAAAGAACCTTTTTCAATGGCTGCCGCATCAGCATAAATCTGTGCATAAATCTGTTTGTTTTCGAGGTATTTTCCGTAATCAAATTGGTTTGGGTTTTTTGCAATACTATTTTTATTGAAAGAACCCTTGATGCGCAAATGAGTCCCGATTTCAAAACCTTGATTCACGCTATCTACATGCACATTTAGGAGAATTCTACCCGTAAATATTGAATCGTCAATTTGATTTATTAATGCAATATAGCGGTCATTATAACTAGAGCTTCGTAATTTTTCCCGAACCGTAACCTCTATTAGATGGGGTTTATCGAAAACCGCCTGAGAATGAACATAATTTGATTTCTGAAAAGAGTCTGTATGAACAATTTGAGAAGTTACTCCAATTGCCATGGCAATAAAATAAGTAGCAAAACCAAAATAGAAAGAATTGTTAGTTTTTTGTTTTGAAAGAAAATAAGAAAAGCTAAAAACAATTCCCGAGAAGAGGATAATTGCAAACACACTTTCAGGACTTGGTTTTAAATAAAAGCCAAGCATAATGCCCAACACAAATGCTATTGTAATTCTCGCTAAAGGAAACTCCAACACTTTCATAAAACTAATATACAAATTTTAGCACAAAAACAGTGTCTAAAAAATAATTTTGGTTGGTTGTATTTTGATGAAGCAGTTATTCTAATACTCTATTAATTTGTGCAAAGGATTTTTGATAATAAGATTCTTTTGTCGAAGAAATGATAACTCCACTAGAAGTAGCAGAATGGATGAATTTTATTTCGTCAGCTGTTATTTCAACAATCATTCCTACATGATTTATTCTTTCTCTTCCGTTGGTTTTAAAGAAAATTAAATCTCCTTTTTTGCAGTTTTCTTTATCTATAATAGTACCCAATTTCGATTGATCAAACGAGCTATGCGGGAGATTAATACTATACAAATTAAAGATATTGTACATCAATCCTGAACAATCAAATCCTTCGTCGGTGATTCCCCCCGATTTATATCTCGAACCTATTTTTGTAGACCCCGAGTTGATTAATTGTTCCACTAAATAGCTTGAATTAGAGGATTCTACAACATAATCCGATTCATTAGCTTCATTAATTGTAGTTTTTTTGGCTATTTCTTTTTTGTTTTGAACAGAAAGGATTTCTTTTTTCTTAGTAGTTTTTTTTACTATGGGAGCAACATACATTCCTTTTTTTACAGCTTCATTTTTAGAAGTTATGATTGCCGAAGTGGGTTTGCAAGAACTAAAAAAAAGAACAAAAAAGGAAAGATAGAGTATTGGTTTCAAGTGATTTGATTTTTGCCAAATTTAAACATTTTAAATCAAATAGATTTTTGCAAATCGGACACGATCAATTTAGCGGTTTTTTGGCTGGCCCCAATGCCTCCCAGTTTTTCTTCTAATATAATGTATTTGTCTAGAAGAGTTTTGCGATAATTAGGTTCTAAAAGTTTTTTCAATTCTTCACTAATTCGTTTTTTAGAGCAGTCTTCTTGGATTAATTCCGTAACCACTTCCTCATCCATAATCAGATTGACCAACGAAATATATTTCAAGGTAATAATTCGTTTGGCGATTTGGTACGAAGCCCAACTGCCTTTATAGCAAACTACTTCTGGAACTTTGTATAGCGCAGTTTCGAGAGTTGCTGTTCCCGATGTTACTAATGCTGCGGTCGAAATTCGGAGTAAATCATAGGTTTTATTAGACACAAACTTAATGTTTGAATTCGTTACAAAACTTTCGTAAAAACTATATTCCTGACTTGGCGCACCAGCAATTACAAATTGATAATCCTTAAAATCATTGACCACACTTAGCATTACCGAAAGCATTTTTGTTATTTCTTGTTTTCGGCTCCCGGGCAAAATAGCAATTATGGGTTTTTCGTCGAATTGATTTTCTTTTCTAAATTGATCCGAAGCTATTGGTGTTTGGTTATGAATAGCATCAATCAGCGGATGACCTACAAACTCGACTGGAAAATGGTGTTTAATTTCATAAAAATCTTTTTCGAAAGGGAGAATCACGTACATCTTATCGACATCTTTTTTAATGTCTTTTATGCGGTTTTCTTTCCAAGCCCATATTTGAGGCGAAATATAATAATGGGTTTTATAACCAAGTGGCTTAGCCCATTTTGCTATTCGTAGATTAAATCCTGGGTAATCAATAAAAATAATCACATCTGGATTAAAATTAACAATATCATTTTTAGCTATTTTAATATTGTTTAAAATAGTTTTTAGATGAAATATCACTTCGATAAATCCCATAAAAGCTAGCTCACGGTAATGTTTTACCAATGTTCCGCCAACAGCCTGCATCAAGTCGCCACCCCAAAATCGGATGTCCGCATTCGGATCTTCTTTATACAATGCTTTCATTAAATTGGCACCATGCAAATCACCCGAAGCTTCGCCTGCAATTATGTAGTATTTCATCTTAATAATTTAAGCAAATAAGGTATAAATAGTAATGCAAATCACGGACAAAACAACTCCACGAGCCATTGTATCCTTATTCAATTTTAATAAAATAGCAAAAGCTATCAGGTCTAGAATTGAACCTAATGTAATTAATTTTCCTAATTTTCCTTCTGATTTCATGGTTTGAATTCCAGTCATAAAATCGAGATTTGTAAAAAAGCTAATAAATAAAAAGCTTCCCAAAATGGATATTAAAATTCCAGCGATAAATCCTATTATTAAATCTTTTTTATTCATTCCATTTCCAGGTGTTGAGTTGTTGTATAGTGTGATGAGCTGTTAAATCGAATTGTACAGGAACAATCGAAATATAACCATTGACCAATGCCCATTCATCCGTATCTTCGCCTTTATCTTCATTGACAAATTCTCCTGTCAACCAATAATAATCTCTCCCTTGTGGAGTAATTCGTTTGTCAAATTTTTCCATCCAAATCGCTTTCGCTTGACGGCATATTCTAATTCCTTTAATTTCATTCTCTTTCAATTTTGGAAAATTAACGTTGAGTACCGTGTTTTCAGGAAGTCCTTTTTCTAAAACTTCTAAAGTAATCTTTTTAACAAATGATTTTATGGGTTCAAAATCGGCATTCCAATTATAATCCGACAACGAAAAACCTATGGCAGGAATTTCTTGTATGCCAGCTTCAACTGCGGCACTCATCGTTCCTGAATAAATCACATTGATGGATGAGTTAGACCCATGATTGATTCCCGAAACACATAAATCGGGTTTCATTCTTAAAATTTCATTTACTGCCAGTTTGACCGCATCTACAGGAGTTCCAGAACAAGTGTATTCAACAATCGCATCATTATCCTTAGAAATTTTATTGATAAACAAAGTGTCATTTATGGTTATAGAATGACCTTTGGCGCTTTGAGGACTGTCTGGAGCTACTACCACTACTCTGCCAATTTCAGACATGACAGCTATCAATGCTCGAATTCCTGGAGCTGAAATTCCATCGTCATTGGTAACTAAAATCAAAGGTTTTTCTTTTAATTCAAGCGATTTTTTCACAATAAGGAGTTTTAGAAATTTGATGAATTACTAAAGAAAATATTTCAACAAAGAAAACAAAATTAATCTACTTGAATGATTAATCTTTAAACAAAAAAACAATTTTATACCTTTAACAAAAATTTATGTGAGCGTTGTATTTGTTGGCATAATTTTTACCGTAACTTAGTTTTTAAAATATTTTATGAATACAATTATTGCTTTTATGAAAAGAAATTATAAGATTCTCCTTGTCATAGTATGCCTTTCGGCAACATTATTCGCTTTTAAATTCAAATCAGACTCAAGTTCAGATCCAGAAAAAGACCGAACCCTTTTAGAATTATTGGCTTTTGTCATTGAAAAAGGACATTACAGTCCCGCTGCAATAGATGATGCTTTTTCTAAAGGAATTTATAAAGATTATATTGAGGCTCTAGATCCGTCTAAACGCTTTTTCCTGCAATCGGATATCGATGAATTTTCAAAATACGAAACAGATTTAGACGATCAATTCTTAAACAAAGAACTAACTTTCTTTGACTTAACCTATACGCGTTTGATGCAAAGAATGACTGAAAATCAAAAAGTGTACAAGGAAATTTTGAGTACTCCGTTTGATTATTCTGTAAATGAGACTTTCGATACGGACTATGAAAAAGCTCCTTATTCCCAAAGTAAAGAAGAGTTAAAAGAAAGATGGCGCAAGCAAATTAAACTTTCTACCCTATCCTCTTTGACCGATCGATTGAAAATACAAGAAAACAAAGCTAAAGGAATTGTCGAAAAAGACGATGTCAAAAACGCAGAAGATAACTTAGTACCCGGAGGACTTCAAGAACCCATTGAGAAGGTAAAAATTGAAAAATCGGATGCAAACGAAAAACCTAAAACTTTTGACGAATTAGAAAAGATAACACGTGAAAGTTCTTTGAAATCATTAGATGAATATTTTGTTTTCATGAATGAATTAAAAAGAGAAGATTGGTTTTCGGTGTATATTAATTCGATTACCGCTCGATTTGACCCGCACACTAGTTATTTTCCGCCCGATGAAAAAGAACGTTTCGATGTGAGTATAAGCGGAAAATTTGAGGGGATTGGTGCTCGTTTGCAACGAAAAAATGACTTAACAGAGATTACAGAACTCATTTCTGGTGGTCCCGCTTGGAGGGGAAAATTACTTGAAGCTGGAGATATTATTATGAAAGTAGCTCAAGGAAACGATGAGCCTGTTGATATTGTTGGGATGCGCCTTGACGATGTTGTCAAAAAAATTAAAGGCCCGAAAGGTTCTGAAGTTCGCCTAACGGTTAAACGAGTTGATGGTTCCATCAAAACTATTTCTATTATTAGAGATATTGTTGAAATTGAAGAAACATACGCAAAGTCAAGTGTTGTCGAGAGAAATGGCTTAAAATATGGTATTATTTACCTCCCAAAATTTTATATTGATTTTGATAATAAAGACGGTAGAGATGCTGGTAAAGACATCGCTATTGAAGTAGAAGCCTTAAAAAAAGCCGGAGTTAACGGAATCGCCTTAGATGTTCGTGATGATGGTGGAGGATCTCTATCTACCGTTGTGGATATTGCAGGATTATTTATTGAAGAGGGTCCGATTGTCCAAATTAAATCGGCTGGTAGAAAAAAAGAAGTATTATATGACCGTGACAAAAAAATAGAATGGGATGGTCCTTTGGTTATTATGGTCAATAATTTCTCCGCATCGGCTTCCGAAATATTAGCAGCAGCAATTCAAGATTATAAAAGAGGAATTATCATTGGTAGTAAGCAAACGTATGGTAAAGGAACAGTACAGAACGTGATTGATTTGAACCAATTTGTTCGCAGTAGTAGTATTGGAGATTTAGGCGCTTTAAAAACCACCACGCAAAAATTTTATAGAATTAATGGCGGTTCCACACAGTTAGAAGGAGTAAGTAGCGATGTAGTTATGCCCGATAAATACTCCTATCTAAAAATGGGAGAACGCGATATTGCTAACGCCATGCCTTGGGATAAAATTGACCCAGCCGTATATAGCATGTGGAATAAAAATGAAAATTTTGATAAAGTTATCCTGAAAAGTAAAATGAGAATAGCTCAAAATGCTCATTTTAAACTTATAGAAGAAAATGCAAAGTGGATTGACAAACGAAGTAAAGAAAATCTTTATAGCTTGAAATTTGATGATTTCAAGAAAGAACTGCAAAGAATAGAAGAGGCTAACAAAAAGTTCAAAACCATTGCCGATTATGACTATAATTTAAAATTTTATTCCCTAGCCGCAGAAGCTGAATTGATGAAAAATGATGCTTCACTCAAAGAAAAAAGGGAGAGATGGCATGAAAGTTTGAAAAAAGATATTTATGTAGAAGAGGCATTAAATGTGTTGGATGATTTACAATCGAAACCCGTAATTAAAAAAGAGATTTCTAACAAAATAGTTAAGGGAAAATTGGTAAAATCGTAATGAACTCATCCTAAAATAAGGTTAGTCAAAAGTGTGCTATTATTCTAGGATAAGACTTTGGGAAAACGCAGACTTTATTCCAATAAAAAAGGTGAAATTGCTTTCACCTTTTTTGCCCCAAATCTACCATAAACTTAACCTACTAATATTATGGTGAGCCAAATATATAGATGTAAAATACTTTAGTCAAATATATTAGATGAAATACCGTTATACTCGACAAAGTGTCTGTTTTACACTTTTTTAATACGCTCTAGCATTTTTACCTTCATAAAAATTCATAAAAGCCTTATTTACAACACGATTTCCACCTGGCGTGGGATAATCGCCTGTAAAGTACCAATCTCCTAGATTTTTAGGGCAAGCGACATGTAAATTTTCTACGGTTTGAAATATAATTTTTACTTCAGCATTAATTTCAGGGGAGCTTAACAATTGAGCAATTTTATCCGAAACTTCCTGAGGCGTAAACGGCGCATAAATTTCTGTTACATAATTCACCACTTTGCTGTCTTTCAGATTCTCTTGTGCTTTGCATTTGATATAAACTTCGTCAACAATATGATATAAATTTTGCTCTTTCAGCAACTCTAATGCGGCCTGAAAAGCAACTAAACCTTCCAGTTTTGCCATATCTATCCCATAACAATCCGGATACCTGATTTGTGGTGCCGATGAAACTACAACAATGCTTTTTGGATTCAAACGATCCATCATTTTTATTATGCTCATTTTTAATGTAGTCCCTCTCACAATGCTATCATCAATAATGACAAGATTATCGGTTGGCTTTATGACGCCATAAGTTACGTCATAAACGTGAGCTACTAAATCGTTTCTGCTGCTATCTTCCGTAATAAAAGTTCTCAATTTAGCATCTTTGATGGCTACTTTCTCAGTTCTAATTTTAACCGAAAGAATTTCTTCTAGCTTTTCTTTCGTTAACTTTTTACGGTTTTCGAGAATATAATTGTTTTTTCTTTGATTCAAAAAGTCCTGAGCCGCTTCGACCATTCCGTAAAAAGAAGTTTCTGCTGTGTTCGGGATATAAGAAAAAACGGTGTTGTCCGTATCTTCGTCGATAGCTTCAAGAACAGCAGGAAGAATTAGTTTTCCCAACATTTTTCTTTCCTGATAAATTTCGGCATCGCTGCCTCTAGAAAAATAAATTCTTTCAAATGAACATGCCTTTTTTTCGGTGGCGGGAAGAATTTCTTTTTGAGCTACACTTCCATTTTTTTTGATGATTAACGCTTTCCCTGGTTGCAATTCTTGTACTTTTTCGAAAGCTATATTGAAAACCGTTTGAATAACTGGGCGTTCCGATGCTACAACCACAATTTCATCATCTTCGTAAAAATAAGCAGGACGAATTCCAGCAGGATCTCTAAATACAAAGGCGTCACCATGTCCTAACAGCCCTGCCATTGCATATCCTCCGTCTAAATTTTTAGAGGATCGCGCCAAAATCTTTGCTATGTCTAATCGTTCTTCAATTACAGGCGAAGCTTCTCTTTTGGTATAACCCTCAGCTTTGCAATCTTGGTACAAATCTCGTACAGCCTTGTCTAAAAAGTGTCCGATTTTTTCCATTATTGTAACGGTATCCGCCATTTCTTTTGGATGCTGACCCAATTCGACCAAACTTTGAAAAAGTTCACTAACGTTGGTCATGTTGAAATTTCCAGCTAAAATCAGGTTTCTGTGCATCCAGTTATTTTGACGCAAAAAAGGATGTACACTTTCGATGCTATTCTTTCCAAAAGTGCCATACCGAACATGTCCCAAGAAAAGTTCGCCTATGTAGGGAATGTTTTTTTTCTGCCAAGCTACATCATCAATGCGTTCTGGATTCAATGCTAATTCCTCGTTTATTCTATCGTTTATTTGGGCAAATACATCTTGTATGGGTTGTGCTTCATTCGAACGCACTCTACTGATGTATCGTTCACCTGGCTCAACATCCAATTTAATACTTGCAAAACCAGCTCCATCCTGACCACGATTGTGTTGTTTTTCCATTAGGAGGTACATTTTTTGAACCCCGTAGAAAGCGGTGCCGTATTTTTCTTTATAGAATTCTAACGGTTTTTTTAATCGAAGAAGGGCAATTCCACATTCGTGTTTGATTGCGTCGCTCATTGTATTGTAGTTATTTAGTTGTGTTGTTTTATTTTGCTACAAAATCAAAGATTTTGAAAAAAACTAATTATCAATCAGTGTTTCTGTAGTTATGCTATTTTTAAAACAAAAAAAGCCTCGAAAATTCGAGGCGTATTTTTATTATATTTCTATATCAAATTGGGTCAAGGATTTGAACTGTTTCAATCTCGAAACAACCTCTTCTTTATCTAAGCCAACCATTCGTTCTGTTCCGAATTTTTCTACACAAAAGGAAGCTAAATTGGAACCATAAATAATTGCCTTTTTCATATTATCAAATGAAATGTTTCCACTTTGAGTAATATATCCTGCAAATCCTCCTGCAAATGTATCTCCCGCACCTGTTGGATCAAACACTTCTTCAAGAGGTAAAGCTGGCGCAAAGAAAATTTGTTTTCCTTGAAACAATAATGCTCCGTGTTCCCCTTTTTTGATTACAACATATTTCGGTCCCATTGCGTGAATTTTAGCAGCGGCTTTTACCAATGAATATTCACCCGAAAGTTGTCTTGCTTCTTCGTCATTAATTGTAATAACATCCACCCGTTTGATAACCTCCAAAAGTTCAGGCAAGGCACAATCCATCCAAAAATTCATGGTGTCCAAAACTACTAATTTTGGTTTTGCTTCCATTTGATCCAAAACACTGCTTTGCACTAAAGGATGCAAGTTTCCAAGCATTACTACATCGGCAGTTTTGAAATTTTGAGGCACTTTAGGTTGAAAGTCTGCTAAGACATTTAGCTGAGTGTCTAATGTATCTCGTGAATTTAAATCATTATGATATCGACCACTCCAAAAGAATGTTTTACCCCCAGTCACTACTTCAAGTCCCGAAACATCAATGTTTCTATCGGTCAATAAATTGATGTATTCTTGAGGAAAATCGTCACCAACAACGGAAACAATAGCAGCTTCAAGCTTAAAATGGGATGCCGAAAGTCCTATATAAGTTCCTGCACCTCCTAAAATTTTGCCAGTTTTGCCAAAAGGAGTTTCAATAGCGTCGAAAGCTACCGTTCCAACAATCAATAATTTGTTCATTTGATGTGTGTCGAATTAAAGTGCAAAGATAGTTTATAAGTTTTATAGTTGCAAAGTTTGAAAGTCTCAAAGTTTTCACAAAAGTTTAGCTTCCTCCTTCTCATAAAATACATCTACTGAAAGTATTTTTTGACTGGATGCAAAAACCGCCAATTCATCGCATCTTTCGTTTTGAGGATGATTATTATGTCCCTTTATCCACTTAAAATCCACTTGGTGTTTTTTATAAATAATTAAGAAACGTTTCCATAAATCTGGGTTTTTCTTCCCGACAAAACCCTTTTTCTCCCAACCAAAAACCCATTTTTTTAAAACAGAATCCACTACGTATTTAGAATCCGAAACTACCAAAACTTTCATATTCGGATTTTTTAATTTTTCGAGACCTACTATTACGGCCAATAACTCCATTCTATTATTGGTGGTGTGCCGAAAACCCTCATAAAATTCTTTTTTATGTGGAGTTCCGACCAGTTCCATTACAACACCATAACCACCTCGTCCTGGATTTCCCTTGGCAGCACCATCTGTATAAATATGTACTTCGTGATTCAAAGTTAGAAGTTAGAAGTTGGAAGTTGGAAGTTGGAAGCTAAAAGATCTTCAATCACAGTTGGAAAATATTTCTGTTCCAATTCGTGTATTTTTTCTGCCACTTGTTCTGGTGTATCCAAAATTGATAGAGTTATTGATTTTTGAAAAATAATATTTCCTTCGTCATAATTTTCATTGACATAATGAATTGTAATTCCCGTCTCAGATTCTTTGTTTTCGACAACGGCTCTGTGCACATTCATTCCATACATGCCTTTTCCACCATAATTGGGTAACAAAGCAGGATGTATGTTTATTATTTTGTTAGGATAAGCATGAACAATTGTTTCTGGAAATTTAAGTAAAAACCCAGCAAGAACTATTAAGTCAGGCTGAAAAGAAGTTACTTTTTGGAGAAATTTAAAGTCATAAAGTTCTGTTTTGGAGAAAATTTCAGTAGCAACCCCTAGAATGTGAGCTCTTTCAATCACTTTGGCATTAGGATTATTAGTAAAAACAGCCACAACGGTGATTTGTTTATTTTCTTTAAAATGTTTAATGATATTTTCGGCATTTGTTCCAGATCCTGAAGCAAAAATTACTATTTTTTTCATACTATGATTGATTTCATATTTGCAAAAAAAAGCATAAAAAGGGAGAATAAATAACAATACGCATTCTTTATTGAAAAAATATTTATACTTTAGACGACACATTTATTAACTAATTGATTGTTTTAAAATAAAGTTTTTTATTTTTGCCAACAATTTAAATTTTAAAATTAAAGATTATGTCAGACATTGCATCAAGAGTAAAAGCTATTATCGTAGACAAATTAGGAGTTGACGAAAACGAAGTTGTAACAGAAGCTAGCTTCACTAATGATTTAGGAGCTGACTCATTAGACACTGTAGAGCTTATTATGGAATTCGAAAAAGAATTTGATATTCAAATTCCAGACGATCAAGCAGAAAACATTGGTACTGTAGGTCAAGCAATTTCTTATATTGAAGAAGCTAAGAAATAATAAAAAACACCCGATTTTTAATAAATCGGGTGTTATTATTTTTTTAAATTAAATTCCTGATTGAGTTTCAATCAAAAACGATACTAATATAATACCCATAGCTCTTTTGTAATAGTAATACAGCAAGAAAGCATGGGTTTTATTTGTTAAATATATAAACTATAAAATATGGTATTAAGGCGAGTTGTAGTAACAGGCTTAGGTGCTCTTACCCCTATTGGGAACACTATTCAAGAATATTGGAATGGACTTATTAATGGCGTTAGCGGAGCTGCTCCTATTACCTATTTCGATGCTTCTAAATTCAAAACACAGTTTGCTTGTGAACTAAAAAACTTCAATGTTGAAGATTTTATCGATAGAAAAGAAGCCAGAAAAATGGATCGTTATGCACAATATGCGATGGTTTCTTCGGAAGAAGCCATGAATGATGCTAATTTTGATTTAGATAAAATCGACAAAGACAGAGCAGGAGTAATTTGGGGCTCAGGTATAGGCGGTTTAGAAACTTTTCAAATCGAAGTTCTTAATTTTGCCGCAGGTGATGGAACCCCTAAATTTAATCCTTTTTTTATTCCAAAAATGATTGGAGATATTGCTTGTGGCCATATTTCAATCAAATATGGATTTAGAGGACCTAATTTTGGAACTGTTTCTGCTTGTGCTTCTTCAACAAATGCTATAATTGATGCTTTTAATTATATTCGTTTAGGTCATGCCGATATTATGGTAACAGGAGGTTCAGAAGCGGCAGTAACAATTGCTGGAATGGGAGGATTCAACGCCATGCATGCCCTTTCGACAAGAAACGACGATCCTAAAACAGCTTCAAGGCCAATGGATAAAGACAGAGATGGATTTATTTTAGGCGAAGGTGCAGGAGCGTTGATACTTGAAGAATACGAACATGCTATTGCTCGTGGAGCTAAAATTTACTGTGAAGTTGGCGGTGGCGGAATGTCTGCCGATGCGCATCATATTACAGCACCACATCCTGAAGGATTGGGCGCTAAAAATGTAATGCTTAACTGCTTGCGGGATGCCGGTTTGAAACCAACAGATGTTGATGGTGTTAATATGCACGGAACTTCAACTCCACTTGGTGATTTAGCCGAATCAAAAGCGATTGAACACGTTTTTGGCGAACATGCTTATTCGATGAATTTGAATTCTACAAAATCCATGACAGGTCATTTATTGGGTGCGGCTGGAGCGATTGAAACCATTTCATCTATTTTATCGATGAAATATGGAATTGTCCCTCCTACTATTAACCATTTTACTGATGATGAAAATATTAATTCCAAATTGAACTTTACGTTTAATGTTGCTCAAAAAAGAGACGTTAAGGTATTAATGAGTAATACTTTTGGTTTTGGTGGACATAATGCTTGTGTGTTAGTAAAAAAATTAGACTTCTAATTTTACCTAATGAATCTAATAAAAAAAATATTTTCAAAATCCCGTTCTCTCGAAGACGGGATTTTTTTTGATGCTATACATGACATCATTGGTTTTGCTCCAATAAGCCTTGAAAACTATAAAAAAGCATTTACTCACCGTTCTTCTAACAAATTAGATAAAAGTGGAAACACAATAAGTTATGAACGTCTTGAATTTCTTGGTGATGCGATGATAAGTGCTGTAATTGCAGCTCATTTATTTGACAAAGTACCTTCGGGAGATGAAGGCTATCTAACTAAAATGCGTTCAAAAATTGTCAGCAGAGAGCATTTAAACGAACTAGGAAAAGATTTAAATCTTGTTCAATTTGTTGAAAGCAAAGTTCCAATACAACATTTTGGAGACAATATTCATGGCAATATTTTTGAATCTTTAGTAGGAGCCATTTATATTGACAAAGGCTATGAATTTTGCGATAAATTTATTCAAAAAAGAGTTATTATTCCTTTTGTAGACATTGCTCGATTGGAAGGGAAAGTTATTAGTTATAAAAGCTTACTCATCGAATGGTGTCAAAAAGAGAAAAAACATTTTCACTATGATATTTTTGACGATAACGGAATTGATGGACAAAGGCTGTTTGGTGTTAAATTAAGTATCGATGATAAAATTATTGCAAAAGCCAGAGCTACTTCAAAAAAGAAAGCCGAAGAAAAAGCTTCTCAACGGGCCTATTTTGCGTTTCAAAAGGTAATTGACACAAAATAATTAGTGTATTTCTCTAAAACTAAAACGTTATCGTTTATAAAATAAAGAAAACTACCTATTGAATAAGACTAATCCTTTGTGAGAAATACTATATTTACACAATTATTTTTTCATCAATATGGCTATTCATAAATTAGATATTGGGGATTTTGACGAAATAGATTACCATCTAATTGCTATCCATACGACTTTAGAAGACTATAGACTGGCTTATTTTATCAATCAAAAGCTTCAAATTAATTTGAGTAAAAATAAAGATGAAATTCAGATTAATATAAAAGAGGGGCAAACCTATTTTTCGAGATTTTATTATCACACGATCGAAAAAGGAATCTCTTGGAATTTGATTCAAAATAAAAATGAAGTCATTCAACAAAAAAAAGACAATAACCAAAATCTGTTTTCAAATTTGACGTTAGAAGTTTTAACTAAAGTACATTTAATTCCAGAATTTAAAAAAGTAGATTATTTTTTAAAAATAGAAAATTTGGACGAAACAATGTACATAACAAACATTTTAGCTGGATTAAATGAAATTGATACCATATCAACCATTTATACCGTTGAAACAAATAAAATAAAATCAAAAAACAATTTAATTTTTTAATACCAATGCTTACAAACAAAAAAACCAAAATTGTAGCCACATTAGGGCCTGCATGCAGTACGAGAGAAATCATAAAAGATATGATTGACGCAGGAGTAAACGTGTTTAGAATAAATTTTTCGCATGCTGACTATGAAGATGTTAAATCTAGAATTAAAACCATAAGAAGTCTAAACGATGAATTTGGATATACCACAGCTATTCTAGCTGATTTACAAGGGCCAAAACTTCGAGTAGGCGTAATGGAAGAAGGCGTTATTGTTAACGATGGCGACCTTATTACTTTTACAACTGCCGAGGAGGTCATAGGAACTGCCAAAAAAGCGTACATGAAATATAAAAACTTTCCAAATGATGTGAATCCTGGGGAGAGAATCTTGCTTGATGATGGTAAACTTATATTCGAAATTGTAGAAACCGACAAAAAAACCGAAGTGGTTGCAAGAGTGCTTCAAGGTGGTGAATTGAAATCAAAAAAAGGAGTTAATCTTCCTAATACAAAAATTTCCTTACCTGCTTTGACTGAGAAAGATATTGCCGATGCTATTTTTGCCATTAGTCAAGATGTAGATTGGATCGCACTTTCGTTTGTTAAAACTCCCGAAGATTTGAAGGATTTACAAGATCTAATAGCCAAACATTCCGCTACTAAAATTCCTATTATTGCCAAAATCGAAATGCCAGAAGCCTTAGTCAACATTGACAAAATAGTTGCTTATTGTGATGGTTTGATGGTAGCCAGAGGAGATTTAGGTGTAGAATTGCCTGCCCACGAAGTGCCATTGGTTCAAAAAGATTTGATTCGTAGAGCCAAAACAGCGCGAATTCCTGTTATTGTAGCCACGCAAATGATGGAAACTATGATTACCAGCTTGACACCAACACGTGCCGAAGTAAATGACGTTGCCAACTCGGTAATGGATGGCGCCGATGCCGTAATGCTTTCTGGAGAAACTGCTACTGGGAACTATCCCGTTCAGGTTATTCAACAAATGACACAAATTCTTGAAGCAGTAGAAGATTCTCCGTTGATTCAAGTGCCTCAAAATACGCCACAAATTAGAACCAATCGTTTTGTAACTAAAGTGATTTGTCATCACGCTACTGAAATTGCCAATTCGGTCAAAGCCAAAGCAATTTGCACCTTGACTAATACTGGGTATACCGCTTTTCAGATTTCGGCTTGGAGACCAAAATCACATATCTTAGTATTTACGTCTAATAAAAGAATTTTGACTCGACTGAACTTATTGTGGGGAGTGAAATCATTTTATTATGACAAATCCCTGAGTACAGATGATACCGTTTCTGATTTGAATGAAATAGCAAAACAAAAAGGATTTGTAAAAAAAGGAGATTTCTTAGTCACACTTTCTGCTATGCCACTTGCTGATAAAGGAATGGTAAATACGCTGAGAGTCTCGGAAATTGAGTAGTTTTTTTCAAAATACCAACAAAAAAACCTTCTATTTACAGAAGGTTTTTTTGTTGGTATAAAATTCTAACAATTAATTCTTCAAATCTTTAATCACTTTAAAAGCCACATCCACTTCGTTTTCGCTTACTAAAATGGTAAATTCATTTGATGTCGAAATTACTTCGTTGATAATAACCCCTTCCCAAGCCAATCGCTGAAAAATAAAATAATAAATCCCAGGAACAACGATGTTTTCTTTGGGTAGTTTTACCGTAATAGAGGCTAAATTCTCTAATTTTTGAATCAATCTTTCAGTGGCGAAATGTTTGTCAACAAGATGATTCACACTGTTGCTCACTACAATATTAGTTTCGTTTACACCACGTGAAGAGGTATAAAAAATATCCGAAAAAGTATTGATATCCGTAATCAAATCCGCCTGCTTGTTTAAAATAGTGTCCGAAGCTGCAAAAGTATAATCCGTTAGCGCCGAGCGAACCGTAATTTCACCAATGTTTTTTATTACTTTATTGATTTTGTGATTGAGCCTAAAATCCAATTCTTCGGTTAGTCTTTTAAGCGCCATAACAACTGCACCTTGTTTTACTTCTTTGCCAAATTCACTTTCTAATTCAACCATGATATTTCTAGACAAAGAGGTCAAATTAATGATTCCTAACGACAATGCGTTTAATAAAAAAGGCTTTGTTTTGATATAGTTTTCTACAATCGAAGAAACGGTTTTCATGTTTTGTAATTTATTTTTTGATGAAATGCTTTGTTTTAAATTGTTTTTTAAATAATTTCAAACCTAATAGGTTTGAAATATTTAGGACAAAAGTAAATAAAAAAACAATTTGTTACAAATATAACAAGTTGTTTTTTTATTAAAAATGATAAAAAGCATCTTTAAGGTGTTCTATTTCAAATGATTTGTTGGATTTGTGTATCGCAATAATATCAAAACGCACTTCTATATCTAAATCGTTGGAAATGACATACTCGTTTACCGCTTTGACCAAAAGTTGGATTTTTTTTGGTTTTACAAAATCTTGTGGTAATCCAAAATCTAGGGATGATCTCGTTTTGACTTCAATTATAGCTAGAATGTTTTCTGATTTGGCAATAATATCAATTTCGGCTTTCTGGAAAGTCCAATTGGTTTCCAAAATTTCATAGCCCTCTTTTTGTAAAAATGCAACCGCCAATTCTTCTCCTAGTTTTCCTAAATCGTTGTGTTGAGCCATTTGATTTTAGATTGTAGATTAACGATTTTAGATTTCGGATTTATTGTAAAATATTATTCAAATGTAAGTTTTGAAGTTTTTGCATTCAATTCTAACGACACTTGTTTCCCAAAAATCAAGGCATTATTATCGTGAATGTGTCCAGCTGGAAAATTATAAAGTATCGGAAACGAATACTCTTTAGTAATATCGGCAATAATTTGGTTGGCATTTTTACCCCAAGGAATATCGTTGTCTTTCATTTTGGTCATGCTACCCACAACTAAACCATTTAAGTTATCAAAACATCCGCAACGTTTTAAGCTCATCATCATTCTATCAATATGATACAAATATTCGTCTAAATCTTCTAAAAAAAGAATTTTTCCTTTACAATCAATTTGAGCATTAGAACCCATTAAACCATACAAAATAGACAAATTCCCGCCTACAATTTCGCCTTTTACTTTACCTAACCTATTTTCAGTATTGGAAACTAATTGATATTTCAGGCTTTCGCCAAAGAGCGATTTCCTTAAATTCTCGATGGCATTTGGAGTTGCTTTTGCCACAGTTACAGGCATGATGGCGTGAATCGAAGCAATATTAAGTTGGTTTACATAACTATGAATAACGGTAACATCGCTAAAACCGACAATCCATTTTGGATTTTCTTTGAACTTTGTAAAATCGATTAAATCAATAATTCGAACAGTACCATAACCGCCACGAACACACCAAATCGCTTTGATGTTGGGATTATCCAATTGCGCTTGAAAATCGGCAGCGCGTTGTACATCAGTTCCAGCCAATTGATTATTATCCAGTCCTATTGATTTTCCTACCACTACTTCAAGCCCCCAACTTTTTAACAAATTAATGGCGGGTTTTAGATTGTCATCGATGTTTTTTCTGGCTGTTGCTACGATGGCAATTGTATCTCCTTTTTGTAAACTAGCGGGTATTTTCATTGGTGTTTGGGCTTGACTATTGGTGCATTGTAAAACAAAAATAAGCAAAACTAATCTACAAAAAATATCTTTTAGGATGTAGTTATGAATTAGCAAAGTGTTCATTGTGTGGAGTATCTTGTCCTATTAATTTAAAAAAACAAATATAGAATATCTATGCTGTTTTAATTAATTTTACACTATTGAATTATCTTACCATTATATCGTCTAATTGTATTGTGGTGGTAATTCCTGTTGTTCCATTATATTCGAAAATGAAATAGCCATTTCCTATCAAAGAATTCGGAATTGCATATACCCCACTATTGATGAATTCATCACCATAACTATCTGTATTTCCAGTAGAAATTCTGAATTTATTCGTAATGTTTACTAGCGTGGCAGAATCTACAGAACCACCCGAAATATAGTCGGTTGAGTAATAGACTC
This sequence comes from Flavobacterium sp., assembly GCA_043770135.1. Taxonomy (GTDB): domain Bacteria; phylum Bacteroidota; class Bacteroidia; order Flavobacteriales; family Flavobacteriaceae; genus Flavobacterium. The sequence goes on from JAYVIN010000008.1 coordinate 41,218, forward strand.
GTAAAGGATTTCCATCATTGTATCCGTCTTTTGATTTGAATAAAAATTCTTTTGCCGAGGTAAAATCAACAGGAATAACAAAATGAGCTTTTGAGCAACCGGTATTAAAAGCAGACATTTGCAAGTATTTGTTTGAACTAAAAGAAACTACATCCCAATATTTAGTCCCAATCGCAACATCGTTGATGTATTTAGGCAAAATAGCACCCGTGGTTGTAGCAGCATAAATCTCGAAATTCTCTGTATAAGACCCCAGATATTGAAGATTAGTTCCGCCTTTGGGCAATACAATCGTTTGCACTCTTGGTTTAGTGAATTGCACATCTCTTTCGGTTCTGAGTATGAGTTGATAGGTCAATCCGTATTTTGTCAAAACACCTCTAATTTTTCCTCTTCCATCAGGAACTGTGTAACCAGCAAAATTAGCATACCTACTCGTTCTCACATCTAATGTTCCAATACCATTTGTGATTTTCAAACTAGTATCGTAATTCCCCTTACTGAATGTGGCGCAGTCCGTTTTAAATTGTACATCATCTATTTCTACCAAAGTGTTCAAATAAAAATCACTCGGAACTTGTGCCAAAGTAATTTTATGAACAATGTCTTCTTCACTAACCACTTCGCAGGACGGAATTAAATGATCTTTATAACTAAAAACTGATAATCGATCGACCGCAAATTGATCTGTTGGTGGTGCGCCAAATATCAAGCCTTTGGCATTTGAAGAAGGATTGGCAAAAGCCAAACCTTTGAGTTTAAGATACACTCTTTTGCCTGGTTGAAAATGTTTGGTGTACATAGCTACCTCATCTACCGAAAGATTAAATCCTTTTGTCCCGTCCAAAGCTTGGAAATAGATACTCTTAAAAAAATTACCACCTTCATCGCTTGAAATAACATAGCCTTCGATGATATCGTTTGCATCATATATTTTTGTTTTACTTGTAGCTAATGAATATACATCCGACACCTCTTTGGTTTTTGTCAATGATGGATCCACACAATTATAAACTGGTTCATCAAAACTGTCATTTACACAACCCGAAAACAACCAAGAAATCACAAAAAAGAAACTACTGTATTTTAATTTATTTTTCATATTCGGATTTTAAAAACTAAAATAAAAATTCACCATAAATGTTCTTCCGTAACCATAAAAATATTTTGGCCCAAAAACACTTGGTCCATTGCTTTGATTGTCTTCAAATACTTGTCGGTAAGTAGCATTTCGGGATTGTTCGAAACCTCCGGTTTTGTAAGTTTGGTTTAAAACATTATTGACTATGGCAAAAAAACCAAAATAATACTTGTCTATTTTCCAAGATTTCCCACCTACCAAATTGACCAAATAAAAAGAATCGAATTTTTCTTGTTTTAGATATCTATCGGCCAGAGATTGATCTATGGCTATGTTGGCATTGTCATCATTAGAATAAAAATTATCGGTTCTAGAAATGGAAGATACATCTAAATAGTTATCTGATAAATAATTGGCATTCGCACCAATCCACCAATATTTTGGATCTCGATATTCTAGCCCAAAGGAATAAGCTTGTTGTGGCATTCCAGCTTGTCGAAAACCTGCTAATTTTGCTTTGCCATAATCACTTACGGAGGCAGAAGCATCAATGAATAATTTTGAGTTTGGATTATTAGTAATTCTGTAATCTCCATAAGCCGCGACGGCTGTAACTTTTAATGTCGAACTAAGTTGGTATTCAAGTCCGGTTTCAATCCCTATATTTCTCTTGTTCATGCCCGTGATAACTTCTGAAACAAATGCTCCGTTTCCGTCATTGCCAAGAGCATCCGCGTAGTAAAAACTAATTTCGGAGGCATCAAGTATTTCCGAAAAATAGCCTGTAAATCGTGCTCTAAAATTGGGTGCTTTTAGAATATAACTCCAATCTACAGCTCGAATAGTCTCATTAGTAACGCCATCGGTAAGGGTATTATTTACTCTTGCATTCGAAAAAACTTCTTTAGAATTCGGGGCTTTCGTCATATAAATTCCGTTGAAATCTATAAAATTACGCCCTGTTATTTTATAAGTAAAACCGCCTTTAAATCCGAAAGTATCAAAGTTTACTTTTTGACTTTTTCCAAAAGAATTCGTTGGATAATAGCCATTTTTATACAAACCCTCTCTTTGATAACTGGAACTAGTGAAGGTCTGCGCCAAATAAAAATCGACTTTTTTAAACACCATTTTAAACTGGGTAAAAGCCTCTAATCTGGATACATCTATTTGGTAGTTGTAACCATAATGCTCTCCAATACCTAGTGTTCTATTTACATTATTTAAGTCAGAATGTTGCTGATTACCAATTCCGAAAGTGCTAATATCCCTGAAGAATTCACCGCCCAAAAGATCCAACATATTCTTAAAATTCTTGGTTTTGGAACTCAAATAATTTACGGCTGCCGTCAATAAAATATTATCCGAAAGTTGACTTGAAAAATTGGTGTTGATGTTGATGCTTTTTTCATCATTTCGATCTTCAAATAGTGTAAATCGGCTACCGTTTGCTACATTTTCTCGATTAATTCGATACATTTCAGCCCAATTTAGCTGTCTGTTTTCTAGAAAACGTTGTTTGCTTTTTTCTGCATTACTTCTGTTTTCTGGAGTATCGCCCAAATAAACACCTTTATAAAATGAGTTGGTGTAATAACTAGGTAGTTTTCCGTAATAAGTAGGATCAGGATTATTCACTTTAGAAAAATCAATACGACTGTTTCCTATTTGACCCGATTGATACGAAAGGGTAGTATTCCAATTGGTGGTAGAATTTATTTTCCAATAATGGGTTAATAGAAACAAGGGTTCTTCTATTCTTTTTATTCGGGAGTTCCTTTTTTCACCTTCTTGAAAACCCCAATACGAATTGTATTTTATACCTACTAAATCCGATTGCTCGGCTGTATTTGGAGAATTTTTTCCTCTTTTGTTCTGAGCATAAATGGCAGTAAAATTTAGGCTATGCCTATCGTTAATTTTCTTTTCTAGACTAAAAAAACTAGAATTGGCATCATAATTTGTTCCTTCAAAATAACCGTCTTGTGCCCAGCGTCGCCCCGCCGAAAAAACATAAGCCCAACCGTTTTTATTCATACCTGAAGCAGTAGTTCCCATCATTCTATAACTATAATTGGTATTGGTACTCAAAAATGAAATTCGTGTGCCAGGTCTATAAATTGAAGCCCTTGTGTTGATTTCTTGTGTGCCTCCCATACCACCAAAAACATAGTCTGAAGGCGAAGAACCATTGGAAAATTCTTGATTTCGAGTAGCATCATTCAAACCGCCCCAATTGCTATATTGAGGTCTTCCATCGGCAACTCGGTTCATCGAAATTCCATTAATCATCACATTGGCATATTTAGAATCTAATCCTCTAACGCTAAATCGGGCTGCTCCAAAATTGAAAGCTGCCGCTTGTAAAAAGACATCGCGAGTAGATTGTAATAAACTTGAAGTACCTTCGGAACCACTAGTTTCATCGCTTAAATCTGTTTCTAAAAGGCTAATTAATTCCACTTGTTTTTCTTGTGTAATGTCATTTTCTAAAAAAATAGTGCCTAAATCCAACCTGCTATTTTTAACAATTTCAACTTGAAGCAATTGATCTTTATATTGATTGCTTTTAACCAGCACTAATTGCTTTCCGATTGGGACAGTATCAAAAGAAAATTTCCCTTCAGCATCGGTCAATTGTGTAAAAAGTGTGTTTTGAATAGATAGTACCACACTTTGTAATGGTGCTTGAGTTTTAGAATCGACAATGATTCCAAAAAGGCTAGAATTGGATTGTGCATTACCCAATAAAATCTGAAATAGGAAAAAAGTTGAAATAATCAGTTTACTCATAAAGTGACAGCGGTTATTTGTCCATAAATTAGCACGATTCAATGTAAATATAAGTATTTAATTAATATTGCCTATTTTTACAACTATTAATTTGTAAATAAATACCCGTTTTTATGAGGCTTGAAAAATTGATTGTCATTTCTATTTTTATATTTTTTGTTCAAGAGTTTCAAGCTCAAAGTGCAAAATTTAAGATGCACACTGTGGCGTTTTATAATTTTGAAAATCTTTTTGACACCATCAACAACCCCAATAATGATGAAGAATGGACACCAAAAGGATTGCAGCGATGGAATTCTAAAAAATACAATCAAAAATTAGAAAATCTTTCCAGAGTCCTTCTGCAAATTGGAACAAATGAGCAACACAAACAATCACCTACTTTTATTGGTTGCTCTGAAATAGAAAACCGTGGCGTTCTAGAAGATTTAGTCAAACAACCTCAACTTCTGGCCAGTGATTACGGCATTATCCATTTTGATTCCCCGGACAACCGAGGGATTGATGTAGGTTTATTGTATCAGAAAAAATATTTTAAACCCAGTAGTTTTGCGAACATCCCTTTATTAATTTATAGAAAAAAAGACCCCAAATCGAAAGAAAAATGGAATGATGAGGATGACGACTCTGATTTTGATAAAATGGAAACCGTCAATATGAGTCGCATTTACACAAGAGACGTTCTCCTAGTAACTGGTTTTTTGGAAGGCGAAGAAATAAACATATTGGTAAACCACTGGCCTTCTCGTGCTGGTGGAGAGAAAAAAAGCAGTCCGTCCCGTGAAGCTGCAGGGAGATTAAACAAAAAAATTATGGATTCTATCTATAAAATTAACCCCAATGCGAAAATAATTTTGATGGGCGATTTAAACGATGGCACAACTAACAAAAGTATAAAAGTGGGTATTGGAGCCAAATTAAAAAAATCAGAGGTCAAGCAATTCGGTATGTACAACCCTTTTGAACAAATGGCAAAAGACGGAAATGCTACTTTATTTTATAGAGATGTGGGGGATATTTTTGATCAAATTATGGTTTCCGAAACATTAATTAAAAAAGATTATTCTTCCTTTCAATATTGGAGAGCAGGAATTTTTAACAAACCTTTCTTAATTCAAAAAACTGGACAATACAAAGGCTATCCCATTCGACATTCAGCCAACGAAATCGGATTTAGCGATCATTTTCCGGTGTATATTTATTTGATAAAAGAAGTGAACTAATAGATTTATAAAATTACATTTCTTATCGAAAAATCCATCCAAATACTAAAAACACTATGGCAACAATAACAAATACGTTCGGAATAAATGAAGTGCTAAAACAACTTGGGATTAAAGAAGTGAATGAAGGAAGTGCTACAGGAATTGACTTTTTTTCAAGCGGAGAAATTTTAGAAAGTTTTTCGCCAGTTGATGGAAAATTAATCGCTTCTGTAAAAATGTCTACTGTCGAAGATTACGAAAAAGTAATGAAAGTTGCTACCGAAGCTTTTAAATCCTTCCGATTGTTGCCAGCACCACAACGAGGAGAAATAGTAAGGCAATTTGGTGACAAACTGCGCCAAAACAAAGAAGCCTTAGGCAAACTCGTTTCTTATGAAATGGGAAAATCATTGCAAGAAGGCTATGGCGAAGTACAAGAAATGATTGACATTTGTGATTTTGCTGTTGGACTGTCCCGACAATTGCATGGTTTGACGATGCATTCCGAACGCCCTGGACACCGAATGTATGAGCAATATCATCCTTTAGGCATTGTAGGTATCATTTCTGCATTCAATTTTCCTGTAGCAGTTTGGGCTTGGAACACCGCATTGGCTTGGATTTGCGGTGATGTTTGTGTTTGGAAACCATCAGAAAAAACCCCTCTTTGTGGTATAGCTTGTCAGAATCTCATCGCCGAAGTTATCAAAGAAAATAAACTTCCTGAAGGAATTTCTTGTTTAGTGAATGGCGATTTCAAAGTGGGAGAATGGATGACCAACGACAAACGTATTCCTTTAATTTCCGCAACAGGCTCTACCAGAATGGGAAAAATTGTGGCGCAAGCAGTTGCGAGTCGTTTGGGAAAATCATTATTGGAATTAGGTGGGAACAATGCTATCATTGTAACTCCTGATGCCGATATAAAAATGACGGTTATCGGAGCTGTCTTTGGAGCAGTGGGCACTGCAGGACAACGTTGTACTTCAACCCGTCGCTTGATTATTCACGAAAGCATTTATAATACCGTAAAAGATGCCCTAGTTTCGGCTTATGGTCAATTAAAAATTGGAAATCCATTAGACGAAAAAAATCATATTGGTCCTTTAATTGACTTACAGGCTGTTGAAATGTACAACAACGCGCTTCAAAAAGTTTTGGAAGAAGGTGGAAAAATAATTGTAGAAAGCGGTATGCTTTCTGGAAATAGCTATGAGAGTGGTTGTTATGTAAAACCAACCCTTGTCGAAGCAAATAATTCTTTCGACATTGTACAACACGAGACTTTTGCGCCTATTTTATACCTATTGAAATATTCGGGTTCACTAGAAAATGCAATTGAACTACAAAACGGAGTGCCTCAGGGCTTATCCTCCGCTATTATGACCAACAACTTGCGTGAAGCGGAACTGTTTCTGTCAGTAGTAGGTTCTGACTGTGGTATTTCCAATGTAAATATCGGAACATCGGGAGCTGAAATTGGCGGTGCTTTTGGAGGAGAAAAAGAAACTGGAGGCGGAAGAGAATCGGGTTCCGATGCTTGGAAAATCTACATGCGAAGACAAACTAATACGATTAATTATACCAGTAGTTTGCCTTTGGCACAAGGGATAAAATTTGATTTGTAAAGAATGTTTCATGACAAATAAATTGTGTAAAAAATTATACAAACCCTTGATTCTTCTGAAATTTTCAACATTTTTTATTCAAATAAGATTTTTACTAATTTCTTAAAATACTTTATTATTTATCAGCATCAAAAATCAGTAATGACTAAATTGTATCGTAGCTTTTTAATCTTTCAAATTGCATCATTCATATTTTCATAATTAATTCTAAATTTGCACTCGAGCCAAAAAGGCGAACTGACGCAGTAATTTAAAAATAATTCCATGTACAGAAGTCATACTTGTGGCGAATTGAACGCCACACACATCAATACCGAAGTTACTCTTGCGGGTTGGGTACAAAAATCACGTGATAAAGGATTTATGAATTGGATTGATTTGAGAGACCGATACGGAATTACTCAATTAATTTTTGACGAAAGTCGTTCCCAAAAATCTGTCTTTGAACAGGCTAAAACTTTGGGACGTGAATTTGTAATTCAAGTAAAAGGAACTGTTATTGAGCGTGAAGCCAAAAACACAACTATTCCAACAGGCGATATCGAAATTTTGGTTACTGAAATTACGCTACTAAATGCAGCACTTACTCCACCTTTTACTATCGAAGACGAAACCGATGGTGGCGAAGACCTCAGGATGAAATACCGTTATTTAGACATTCGAAGAAATCCAGTAAAAAATGCACTTCTTTTTCGTCATAAAGTGGCAATGGAAGTTCGTAAATATTTATCTGATTTGGATTTTTGTGAGATAGAAACACCCTATTTAATCAAATCGACTCCAGAAGGAGCAAGAGATTTTGTGGTACCGAGTCGCATGAACGAAGGACAATTTTATGCCTTGCCACAATCGCCACAAACTTTCAAGCAATTGTTGATGGTGGGTGGAATGGATAAGTATTTCCAAATCGTAAAATGTTTCCGTGATGAGGACTTGCGCGCCGATCGTCAACCCGAATTCACACAAATCGATTGTGAAATGGCATTTGTAGAGCAAGAAGATATTTTAAATGTTTTCGAAGGACTGACCCGTCATTTGCTAAAAGAAATAAAAGGCATTGAAGTTGAAAAATTTCCAAGAATAACTTACGATTACGCCATGAAAACCTATGGAAATGACAAACCAGACATTCGTTTTGGGATGGAATTTGGAGAGTTAAACGAGTTTTCACAACACAAAGATTTCTCCATTTTCAATTCAGCCGAATTGGTGGTTGGAATTGCAGTTCCTGAAACAGGAAACTACACTCGAAAAGAAATCGACGGCTTAATTGATTGGATAAAACGTCCTCAACTTGGCGCAAGCGGAATGGTTTATGTAAAATGCAACGAAGATGGAACTTTCAAATCTTCGGTAGATAAATTCTACGACCAAGAAGATTTAGCCAATTGGGCAAAAATAACTGGAGCAAAATCAGGTGATATGATTTTTGTGCTTTCGGGTCCAGCCGATAAAACAAGAACACAACTTTCAGCTTTAAGAATGGAATTAGCAACTCGTTTAGGATTGAGAAATCCAAAGGAATTCGCTCCGCTTTGGGTAGTCGATTTTCCTTTATTAGAGTTAGATGAAGAAAGCGGTCGTTACCATGCTATGCATCATCCGTTTACTTCGCCAAAACCAGAAGATATGGAATTATTAGAAACCAATCCTGGAAAAGTTCGAGCCAATGCTTACGATATGGTTTTAAATGGAAATGAAATTGGCGGCGGTTCTATTCGTATACACGACAAAGCCACCCAACAATTGATGTTTAAATACCTCGGTTTTACCCCTGAACAAGCCAAAGAGCAATTCGGATTTTTGATGGATGCTTTTCAGTTTGGTGCACCACCTCATGGAGGTTTGGCTTTTGGTCTTGATCGATTAGTTGCCATTCTTGGCGGTCAAGAAACCATTAGAGATTTTATTGCATTCCCAAAAAACAATTCTGGAAGAGATGTAATGATTGATACTCCATCGGCAATTGACGAATCACAATTATTAGAATTACATATCAAATTAAATGTAATTTAAATACAGAAAACACTGTAAATCAATATTTTTTACAAAATTTAATACATTAATATCTTTCGTATTAGTTTAAATATTACATTTGCCTCATTATAAATTATTATTATTATTACAATGCGTACAGGTACAGTTAAATTTTTCAATGAATCTAAAGGTTACGGATTCATTACAGACGAAGAAACAGGAAAAGACATTTTTGTTCA
>JAYVIN010000009.1:0-2320 GCA_043770135.1 Flavobacterium sp.
TGCAGCTGGACACCAACCCTTTCAGTCCGAAGATGGCCGCTATGTTATGACCTACAATGGAGAAATATATAATTTTGCAACTTTTTATCCTGAACTTAAAAGTAATGGATTTGATATAAAAACGAGTTCCGATACTGAAGTTTTGCTGAAATTATTTCAATTACACGGATTGAAAATGCTCCACCGCCTCAACGGTATGTTTGCCTTTGTAATTTGGGATAAATTAGAACGAAAAATGATCGCTGTTCGTGACAGAATGGGTGTAAAACCGCTCTATTATTCACTTTACAACGAAACCTTCTACTTCGGTTCTGAACAAAAAGGACTTTTCACCGCTGGAGTCCCACTGAAAATGGCCAAGGACGGAATGGAAGAATACATTTTTAATCGTTTTGTAGCAGGGGAAAATACTTTATATGAAAATGTAAAAAAAGTACTTCCTGGACACATTTTGACCATTTACCAAAGTGGAAAAATAATTAATGAAAAATGGTGGGATTTAAAATCCGAAATTCAAAACCAATCCAAAATTCAAAATCCAATCGAATGGTTTCGCGAAACCTTTGACGATTCTATAAAATTGAGAATGGTAAGCGATGTCCCTGTGGGAGTTTTACTGAGCGGCGGACTCGATTCCTCCTCCATTTTGGCCTCTCTGAGCCACCAGAATTTCAAAGACATTCAAACATTTAACATCGGGTTCAAAGAAAAAGAGCACAACGAATCGCATTTGGCCAAAAATATAGCGGAAAAATTCAATTACGGATTTCATACCATGCAATTAGAAGACCACTCTCTTTTTGACAAACTAGTTAGTTCAACCTATTATCAAGATGAGCCCATAATGCACCTGAGTGAGCCTCATATATTGGCTTTGGCACAATTAGCAAAACCGACTGTAAAAGTACTGCTTTCAGGAGAAGGTGCCGATGAATTAATGGGGGGATATGTAAGGTATAAAGCATTGAAATATCCGACCTTGTTGAAAGCAATTGCAACAGTTGGACATATGGATTATTTTACTTCTAAACCTAGGTTCGAGAAATTAGCCCGTTATTCACAAATTGAAACTTTAGATGATTTGATATTCTATAATGGTTGTAATATATATCCTAAAGATATAGCTCGAACTTTTGGCATAAACTCACCTCCAAAAAACGATTATAGAAACCAAATTTTGGCAGATGCAAAAGAACTGTATCCCAACAATTTAAGAAGACAAGCATTATATTTAGACCAACATACCTATTTATGTTCCCTTCTTGATCGAAATGACCGTTGTACCATGGGGGCTTCTATAGAATGTAGAGAACCGTTTTTAGACCAAAGACTTGTGGTGGGATTGGGTTCTCTTGATGACGAATGGCTCTTTAAAGGAAAAAAATGGAAATACATCTTGAAATCGGCAATGAATGAAAGATTACCAGAAGATATCTTGAATTTCAAAAAAGTGGGATTAAGCGTTCCTTGGGGTAATTACTTAATAAAAAGCCCTGAATTTAAAGATGAACTGGAATCCTTTATCAAAAGTGATCTGTTCAAAATGACCTATTTTGAAACTATTGATGCTCAAAAACTCGTCACCAATTTCAAGAAAGGGAATACTACATTAACACCCTATATTATGCCCCTTTTTATGATGCACATTTGGCAAAAAACTTATGCAACTCAATTTTAACAGCTACTTTTGGTCTAAATTCAAAACGCACCTCTTTTATGGAAATACAAACCAATTTTTCTCTAAAAAACTATAATACTTTTGGCATCGAAGCCAAAGCAAAACAATTTGTTGCAGTACATTCTATTGCTGAATTGAAAACTATTTTAGAACAATACCAAACCAAAAAAAAGTTTATTCTTGGTGGGGGTAGCAATATGCTATTGACTAAAGACATCGATGCATTAGTGATTCATGTGGATTTGAAAGGCAAAAAAATTATCAAAGAAACCGATGAATTTGTATGGGTCGAAAGCCAAGCAGGCGAAAACTGGCACGAATTTGTACTTTGGACAATCAATCAAAATTTTGGTGGACTGGAGAATATGTCTCTCATTCCAGGTAATGTGGGTACAACTCCTGTTCAAAATATCGGTGCTTATGGCACAGAAATAAAAGATACTTTTGAATCTTGTGAAGCAATGGCTATTGCCAATCAAGAAATGAAAACATTTACCAAAACTGAATGTCATTTCGGATACAGAGAAAGCATTTTCAAAAATGAAGTAAAAGACCAATTCATTATCACTTCGGTGGTTTATAAATTGACCAAAAAAAATCACAAAATACAGATTTCGTATGGTGACATCATTGGAGAATTAG
>JAYVIN010000010.1:0-18256 GCA_043770135.1 Flavobacterium sp.
ATGAAAGCACTTTTTTTATTCATAGTCTTTGATTTGCTTCAAAGATAGTAACTATAAGGGCTAACAAGGTTTTGAGCCTAAAATATGTCCATTAGGCCTAAATTTCAATTCAAATATTTTAATAGAATACTAATAATTAATAAGTTAGTTGAGTTTTTCGAGGCATAAAGCTCTCTAAAAATATCAAAAAAAGCATTAATTTTGTCCATTACACCTAAAAAAGCATAAAAAAAACCGTTTCAGTGTATGAAACGGTTTTAAAATAAAATTTTAAGTTGACTATTTTTCTTTTAAAGCTTTTGCTTTGTCAGTCATATCCAATGCACCATAAATTCTAATAAGTAGTGTTTTAGTATCTACATTAGTAGAATCAATTTGATTTGCTTTTTCCAAAAGAGGTAATACATCCGTTGTTAATATTTTTTCTGATTGTTTCTTCAAAAAATCATATTTTTTTGTGTCAATAGTTGATGAACCAAGCTTATTCATTTGATCTACAATTAAATTTCGATTATCTAATTTAAGATTAGCCAAACTAAGGTAAGCCATACTATAATTTGGATCAATAGCAATTACTTTAGTGTATAATTTTTCAGCTTCAACTAAATCTTTATTATTGTAACTTACTACTCCAAGATTAAAAATCAACTCTACGTTATTTGGATTTTTTTCTAAAGCTACGTTTAATAATTTTTTATAAGTAACCATATCCTTTTCTTTGTAATACAAATCTGCCTGAGCTAATATTAAAGTAACATCTTCTGGATTCTCCTTAATAGCTTCCTCAAATGCAACTTTTGCCTCTGAAACCCTACCTTTTTCAGACAATATATAAGCAATTTTTTTATATATTTCTCCTCGTTTAGAAGGTATTTTTTCCTCTCTAGGTTCTGTATACAATTTTAACTTTACTTTTGAATCTCTATCCGATTTTGCAGCAGCATTTGAACCAAAATAATCTTCTTTTTCAGTTATTACATTTTTAGCATAGTATTGAATTTCTTCACCTGAATAATTTTGTTTCTTTAGTTCTTCATAATACTTCAATGCAGTATCATATTCTTTGTCGTTTACTGCATAAATTGCAGCAAAATATAATTTACTTAAATCATTTTTATCTAATTCATATACTTGAAATAACAAATCGGATGCTTCTTTAAATTTTTTATCTGCTTGCTTATCAATAGCAAAATTGACTAACTTAGATTTAATATCAGCAATAGCTGTTTGTGCTTGTGTTGAATATTTATCTTTTCCTGAGGTTATTTCTATTGCTAGTATATTTTTATACGCTTTAGCAGCTAAAGAAAGATTTTGAACCTCTTCTACTTTTTTATTGGCTAAGTCCAATAAAGCATTTCCTTTGACAAAGAAAAATTGTGCTTTTTCATTGTCCGTTGCATTAACAATCAAAGATTCTGTAGATTGTAAAATGGTAATTGCTTCTTGTGAATTGCCTCCTTTTAATGACTTTTCAGCTGCTTTAATTTGATCTTTTTGGGCAAAAGATGCCACAGAAATCAAAAAAACTGAAACTAACACTAGATGTTTATTTTTCATGATATTAATTTTAATTAATTATTTAAAATGGATGGTTTTAATCTTCATCTTCGTCCGTATCATTTTCAACCTCGTCGTCTAATTCTTCTTCTGTATCATCATCTTCATCGTCTGAAGTTGTTTCTTCTTCTAGAATTTCTAATACTGGTTTCACTCTTTCGATAGCTTCGGTTTCTATAATATTTCCGTCTTCATCAACCACTACTTCTTCAACATCGTCTTTCATTACTTTAGTCACTGCAGCAATAGAGTCGTTTCCTTTAATATTGATTAATTTGACACCTTGTGTTGCCCGTCCCATAACTCTTAAATCTTCAACAGCCATTCTGATAGTTAATCCAGATTTATTAATAATCATCAAATCATCGGCATCGGTAACGGCGTCAATAGAAATTAATTTTCCGGTTTTTTCAGTAATATTCAAAGTCTTTACCCCTTTTCCACCACGATTTGTAATTCGGTATTCATCAAGACTAGAACGTTTTCCGTAACCATTTTCGGCAACTACAAGTATTTCACTGTTCATATCGTTTACAGTAACCATACCAATTACTTCATCGGTATCATCTTTAAGTGTAATTCCACGAACTCCAGAGGCAGTTCGTCCCATAGGCCGTGTTTTAGTTTCTTCAAAACGAACTAATTTACCCGATTTAACAGCTAATATAATTTGGCTCTCCCCATTTGTTAGTTTTGCAGCTAATAACTCATCGCCTTCTTTTATTGTAATGGCTGCAACTCCGTTTACTCTTGGTTTAGAATATTTATCTAACGAAGTTTTCTTAACTTGACCTTTTTTGGTCACCATAATCAAATTATGGCTGTTGGTATACTCTTTGTCTTTTAAATCCTGAGTACAGATAAATGCTTTTACTTTGTCATCACTTTCTATGTTAACTAAATTCTGAATAGCTCGACCTTTAGCAGTTTTACTTCCTTCAGGAATTTCATATACACGCATCCAAAAACATTTCCCTTTTTGAGTAAAGAACATCATGTATTGATGATTTGTAGCAACAAACATGTGTTCTAAGAAATCTTGATCTCTTGTACCAGCACTTTTTTGACCTACTCCTCCTCTATTTTGAGTTTTGTATTCCGATAAATTAGTTCGTTTGATATAACCCGCATGCGAAATGGTAATTACTACATTTTCATCAGCAATTAAATCTTCAATACTTACGTCGCCACCTGAATATTCTATTAATGAACGACGAGCATCTCCGTATTTATCTCTAATTTCTATAAGTTCTTCTTTGATTAATGCTGTTCTTAAATTAACATCGGCTAATAAAGCTTTCAAATGCTCAATTAACTTCATCAACTCTTCATACTCTGCTCTTAACTTGTCTTGTTCTAAACCTGTTAATTGACGCAAACGCATTTCGACAATGGCTCGAGATTGAATATCCGACAATTGAAATCTTTCAATTAATTTTTCTCTTGCTTCTTCGGTATTTTTCGAACCACGAATTAAAGCAATAACTTCATCAATATTATCCGAAGCAATAATTAACCCTTCTAAAATATGCGCTCTTTCTTCCGCTTTACGCAATTCGAATTGGGTTCTTCGAACTACAACATCGTGACGGTGCTCAATAAAATAATGAATCATGTCTTTCAGATTCAACATTTGTGGGCGACCTTTTACTAATGCAATGTTGTTTACGCTGAAAGAAGATTGTAATTGAGTAAACTTATAAAGTGTATTTAAAACAACATTTGGAGTTGCATCACGTTTCAGAATGTAAACAATTCGCATTCCATTTCTATCCGATTCGTCACGGATATTGGCAATTCCTTCTATCTTTTTATCGTTAACTAAATCAGCGGTTCTTTTAATCATATCCGCTTTATTGACTTGGTATGGAATTTCGGTAACAATAATACTCTCTCTGCCATCAACTTCTTCAAAACCAACCTTGGCACGCATAACTATCCGCCCTCTTCCTGTTTTAAATGCTTCACGAACGCCTTCATAACCATATATAGTTCCTCCAGTTGGAAAATCTGGCGCTTTTATATGAGTCATCAACTCATCAATTTCAATATCGTTATTGTCTAGATAAGCTAAAGTTCCGTTGATTACTTCGGTAAGATTGTGTGGTGGCATATTAGTTGCCATACCTACAGCAATTCCAGTAGCTCCATTTATCAATAAAGTAGGAACTCTTGTTGGCATTACTTTTGGCTCATATAAAGTATCGTCAAAATTCAACTGAAAATCGACAGTTTCTTTTTCGATATCCGCCATAATTTCTTCCGAAATTTTGCGCATTCTAGCTTCAGTATAACGCATTGCTGCTGGACTATCTCCGTCTACCGAACCAAAGTTACCTTGTCCGTCAACTAATAAATAGCGTAAACTCCATTCTTGAGCCATACGAACCATGGCATCATAAACTGAGGTGTCCCCATGAGGGTGATATTTTCCTAAAACTTCCCCGACAATTCTAGCAGATTTTTTGTGAGCAGATTTTGAAGTAACTCCTAGATCATACATTCCATAAAGCACTCTTCGGTGTACTGGCTTCAAGCCATCTCTAACATCAGGAAGTGCTCTTGATACTATTACCGACATCGAATAATCGATGTAAGCTGTTTTCATTTCATCTTCAATGTTAATAGGAATTAACTTTTCTCCTTCAGACATAAGTTATAATATTTAATAAATTTATTTTAATTTCAAAACGTGCTAATATACATCTTTTTGATTTTTTTAAAGCCGTTTTCTAATTCTAATTTCAATGATTTATTAACAAAATAGCGTTAATTTATAATTAATAAATTAAGTTACTTTTAACGTATTTATCATTCTTTTTTTGTCAATTAGCATTTAAAAGTCCTTAACGAGAATGTATTTTGTTTTTCAAATACAAATTCACTAAATTTACCTATTATAATACAATATTAATTATGGATGATAATTTTTCACCAAGAGTAAAAGATGTAATTACTTACAGTAAGGAAGAGGCATTGAGATTAGGACATGATTTCATTGGCACTGAACATTTAATGCTCGGTATTCTAAGAGATGGAAACGGCAAAGCAATTAATATTTTAAATAATTTATCCGTTGATTTAGACCATCTAAGAAGAAAAGTAGAAATTCTTAGCCCAGCAAGTCCAAATATTGAGGCTAGCAACGAAAAGAAGAATCTACACCTTACTCGACAAGCAGAACGGGCTTTGAAAACTACTTTTTTAGAAGCAAAAGTATTTCATAGTACTTCTATTAGTACAGCACATTTATTATTGTGTATCTTAAGAAATGAAAATGACCCAACAACCAAGCTATTAAATAAACTCAAAATTGATTATGATATAGCTAAAGAACAATATCTAAATATGACACCTAACGAAGAAGATTTTATCGACAACTTGCCTAGAAACGAATCCTACAATGAAGACTCAGGACAAGATGATAGCCTTAAAGAAGGCTCTTTCAATAATCCAGCAAATAAATCTAATAAAAAATCAAAAACTCCCGTTTTAGATAATTTTGGTAGAGATTTAACTGAAATGGCCGAAGAAGGAAAATTAGATCCTGTTGTAGGACGTGAAAAAGAAATTGAACGTGTTTCTCAAATTTTAAGCCGTAGAAAGAAAAACAACCCATTGCTTATTGGAGAACCAGGCGTAGGAAAATCAGCCATTGCTGAAGGATTAGCTTTGCGAATTATACAAAAGAAAGTTTCTCGTATTTTATTTAATAAACGAGTAGTAACTCTAGATTTAGCCAGTTTAGTAGCTGGAACTAAATATCGCGGACAGTTTGAAGAAAGAATGAAAGCGGTAATGAATGAATTGGAAAAAAATGATGATATTATTCTTTTTATTGATGAAATTCATACCATTGTTGGTGCTGGTGGAGCTACTGGTTCGCTTGATGCTTCTAATATGTTTAAACCTGCTTTATCCAGAGGCGAAATTCAATGTATTGGTGCAACAACACTAGATGAATACCGACAGTATATAGAAAAAGATGGTGCGTTAGAAAGACGTTTTCAAAAGGTAATTATTGAGCCAACATCTATAGCCGAAACTATAATTATTCTAAACAATATTAAAGACAAATACGAAGATCACCACAGCGTAACTTATACTCCCGAAGCCATAGAAGCTTGTGTAAAGTTGACCGAACGATACATGTCAGAGCGATTTTTGCCAGACAAAGCTATAGATGCTCTTGATGAAGCTGGATCACGTGTACACATAACAAATATAGATGTTCCAAAACAAATATTGGAATTAGAAAAACAGTTGGAAGATGTACGCGAATTAAAAAATTCTGTAGTAAAAAAACAAAAATATGAGGAAGCTGCCAAACTTCGAGATGACGAAAAAAGAATCGAAAAAGATTTAGCAATAGCCCAAGAACAATGGGAAGAAGATGCTAAAAACAATCGAATTGAAGTTACCGAAGACAATGTTGCCGATGTGGTTTCTATGATGACTGGAATCCCTGTAAATAGAATTGCACAAACTGAAAGTAATAAACTCGCTAAACTGCCTGAACTTATTGAAGGTAAGGTTATTGGACAAAAAGAAGCTGTATTAAAAATTGCTCGTTCTATTCAAAGAAACCGAGCTGGATTGAAAGATCCTAACAGACCTATAGGTTCTTTTATTTTCTTAGGTCAAACAGGAGTTGGTAAAACCCAATTAGCCAAAGTTTTAGCTAAAGAATTATTTGATTCTGAAGATGCACTTATAAGAATTGACATGAGTGAATATATGGAAAAATTTTCTATATCACGATTAATTGGTGCTCCTCCAGGATATGTTGGTTATGAAGAAGGTGGACAATTGACTGAAAAAGTGCGCCGAAAACCTTATTGTGTAGTATTATTAGATGAAATAGAAAAAGCGCACCCAGATGTTTTTAATATGTTATTACAAGTATTAGACGATGGTTACTTGACGGATAGTTTGGGTCGAAAAATAGATTTTAAAAACACCATTATAATAATGACCTCTAATGTTGGAGCTCGACAATTAAAAGATTTTGGACAAGGTGTTGGATTTGGAACTGCTGCTAAAGTAGCCCAAGCCGATGATAATTCGAAAAGTATCATAGAAAATGCGTTGAAAAAAACATTTGCTCCTGAATTCTTGAACAGAATTGATGATGTTATTGTTTTTAACACTTTAGAGAAACATGATATAGATTTAATTATTGAAATCGAATTAAAAAAATTATACGATCGCGTCAATGAATTAGGGTATGAGTTAAATCTTTCTGATACTGCAAAAGCGTTTATTGCAGAAAAAGGATATGATAAACAATTTGGAGCCAGACCACTCAAAAGAGCTATTCAAAAATATGTAGAAGATGCGCTAGCCGAGGAAATTATTACTTCTAAAGTGGCCGTTGGCGACGCTATTTTTATTGATTTGGATGCTGATGCTCAAGAGTTAACAGTAAACGTTCATAAAACTGAAAAAACGAAGCCATCTCATAATTGAGACGGCTTCAAGTTTAAAGCAAATAAATACTTCTAAACCAACGAACTACAAGACATAGCCGTTGGTTTTTTTATTCCCATTAAATCCAAAATTGTTGGAGCAATATCTCCCAATACTCCATCACGAATTTCTTTTAATTCTTTGTCTACTAAAATAATAGGAACAGGATTCGTTGTATGTGCTGTATTTGGGCTTCCATCAGGATTAATCATCGTTTCACAATTACCATGATCAGCGATTACAATAGTAGTATACCCATTTTCAAGAGCCGCATCTATTACTTTTTTTGCACAAGCATCTACTGCTTCACAAGCTTTTATAGCAGCACTCATCACTCCTGTATGACCCACCATATCCCCATTGGCAAAATTTAGACAAACAAAATCTACTTCCCCTTTTTCCAATTCTGTAACTAATGCAGCTGCCAATTCAAAAGCACTCATTTCAGGTTGTAAATCATAAGTAGCGACTTTTGGAGAGTTTCTCAAAATCCTTGTTTCTCCTTCGAATGGCAATTCTCGACCACCAGAAAAGAAAAAGGTTACATGTGGGTATTTCTCAGTTTCGGCAATTCGAATTTGTTTTTTGTTTGCTTTTTCTAATACTTCGCCCAAAGTTTCTGTAATATTATCTTTGTTGTAGACTACTTTTACATTTTGATACGTTTCATCATAATTAGTCAGCGTTACATAATACAAATTGAGTTTGTGCATGTTTTGCTCATGAAAATCTTGTTGAGAAAGTGCTTGAGTTAATTCACGACCTCTATCAGTTCTGAAGTTAAAGAAAATAACCACATCATCTTCCTCAATAATTGCTAATGGTTTATCATTATCTCCAACAACTACAAGTGGCGCAATAAATTCATCAGTAACGTTATTCGAATAACTTTCAGTTATCGAGGCAACTGTATCTTTTGTATGAGTTCCTGCTGCGTTTACCAATAAATCATAGGCAAGTTTCACTCTTTCCCATCGCTTATCCCGATCCATTGCATAATAACGACCAATTACCGAAGCAATTTTCACAGTCGTATTTTCTATATAATTTTCTAAATTTTGAATATATGCTGCGCCTGATTTTGGATCCACATCTCTACCGTCAGTAAAAGCATGTATAAATACGTTTTGCAATCCATATTCCTGTGTAGCATCAATTAATCCTCTCAAATGCGAAGTATGCGAGTGCACACCACCATCAGAAACTAAGCCTAGAAAATGTACTTTTTTATTATTTGCTTTTGCATAATTAAAAGCATCAATTAATACGGGTTCTTTGGTCAAAGTATTATTGGCAACAGCCAAATTAATTTTTGCTAAATCTTGATATACAATTCTTCCTGCTCCAAGATTCATGTGGCCTACTTCGCTATTACCCATTTGACCTTCTGGAAGTCCAACATGCAAACCATCTGTACGCAATTGTGCACTTGGATAATTGGTATATAAACTATTGATAAAAGGGATATTGGCGTTGTCTATTGCCGATACTTTGGGATCCGGTGATTTTCCCCAACCATCAAGTATCATAAGGATTACTTTCTTGTTCATTGTAATTTATTTTAATTTTTTTTTTGCAAAGATAAAGCATTTCTATAAGGCTAGACCTAACTCAAACTACATTTATCGGTAATTTAATGTGTTTGCTTTAGCTTTAGAAAAAAACTCCAATTACTATTTAATTAGCGTTTTACTTTTAATTTATTGTAGTCTATAAAATAGCGTAAACTCACCGAAAAAATATCGGTTAGGTCGGAATTAAAAACATTTTTGAGGTTTGTTTTGATGTTTTTTTCTGCAGTATATCTTTCGTCAATTCCATAATTCCGGTATAAAACAGTGAACTCACTTCCTGGCGCAAACCACCAAGAATAAGACAAATCAAAATTCCAAGAGTTTACATTCAAATCTTGATTGTCAGAATATAAGATGTTAGGAACCAAATAACCATTTTTTTGCAAATTAAAAAAAGTGTTGTTTTGAGAATAAGACCAGTAATAACGAGTATTAAGATTGATATTCATTGTATTAGTTATAGAATACTTACCTGTTAATTTGTGTAATAAAACTTCACGATTTCGTTCTCCAATAATTATATTTTCATCATCTAAATCATCGCCAAATCCTCCAAGTTCATTTTTATACTTTTCATATTCAAAACCATAACTCAACGAAAATTTTTCATTAAATCGATATTTTAAACCCGCATTCAAAAAAACTATATTTCGTTGTTTTGTTTCGAACTGTGTTCCAATGGCTTCAAAGTAATAGTTAAAAGATTTATTTTCATTTGAAAAAAATTGTAAATAGCTATTCATACTTTTTGGTATGAATAAATAACTACCATATTCTCGTGGTTCATAAAAATCGAATCTATCCAAAGGGTTAATTTGGATTCCAGCGCCAAGATTATGATTTTTTAAGGTACTAGCGTTAGCATAAATTTTGTACCATGCTTCTTGAGTTTTTCCAGTCGTGTTTTGAATTTCAGTATTAATTTCTTGAGTTATATTAAGAGTGTTAAATGTTTTTGTTGGATTAATTATTCTGTAACTCATTTCACCATACCCTCCATGATAATTAGTATAAAAAATAATTCCTAAGTCATTTACATCATAATCTTCAGAAAGATACTTCCCTGAAAACAAATACCTGTATTTACCGCTGGTTTTAGCAAAATTCAATGCTGTTTTATACCCATTTAAATCATCTACTGCACTAATTGTACTGTGTTTAAAATCTCCATATAGGTTATAGGTGTTCTCTTTTGTATTTAAATCGAATAATAAAGCCGAAACATTGGCATCACGAAAACTTCCGTTTCGAGTTGTATTTGTATTGACAAACGAAACAGATGAATTTTGGTTAAATCGTTGATCCAGAACGACAACATTGTAATTTGTCAAGGGCTCTACAACTGCTTTTCGAGTTACGTTGGTATCTTTATTCAAAATTGTGGCGTAGGTTTTTTCCGTTAACGCATTCAAAAAACCAATTCCCAATCCTTTTTCGGTTCTTCCTGAAACTTTTATTGCATTGATTAAATTTACGGAGCTTGGATAATTTGTAATGTCTTCCTTTTTATCATCAAACTCAGGAACTGTTGATGGAATCCCGCCAATTCTTCTAGAATAAAACAAATTGCCTTTCGAAAACAAATCAGTTCCTTCTGTAAAAAAAGGTCTGTTTTCCTCAAATTGTTGCTCGAAGGGTTCGGTATTTAGAATGTAATTGTCAAATTTGGTCTGTCCAAAATCAGGAACCAAAATAGCATCTAATGTAAAAGAGTCATTGATTCCATATTTTATATCTAATCCTGCTTTAAGAGTTCTGTCGGATTCTAAATCATTTTGTTGGTAATAGGCAGAAGTATAAGGGATAAAGAAAAGACGAATAGGAGGTTTAATATTTTCAATTCCTTCCAAGATTCCTTCTTGAGGAATTACAGCTCCAATTGTAGCATCTACAGGACTCCAAGTGTATTTTTGGACATCTCGCTTAATATCGCGCATAAAATTCAAACCCCAAGTTTGCTTTTTAGCATTAGAAAAACGCAATGCTGCATACGGAATTCTCATTTCTACAATCCATCCTTTTTCTGTTATGACAGCTTTACTTTCCCAAATAGCGTCCCACGTAAAATCTTCTTTGTCTTCGGTAGCTAAACAATCTAATTGAACTCCTGATGCACTAACACGGAATCTAAAATCTTGTTGACCATCGTTAAAACCATTAATAGAAACTGAAAAAACATCGGAAAACCCAGAAACATCTCTGTTCGTCATTTCATTTGAAATTTTATCGGGTTGGTCATCTAATAATAGTGCAGCAATATATAGCGCATTATTATCATAAAGCACTTTAACTTCTGTTTTCTTAGATTCATCAATTGGTTTACCATTATCGGGAGAAAACATTATAAAATCGGTTGCAATTGGAGCAGTTTTCCAATCCTCTTCATCCATTTTTCCGTCAATTGTGATAGTCCCAACAATAGATTTTGTTTGAAGCGTCTTTTTTTGACTATAGGAAGTATAGCCTAAAAAAAATATAAAAGGTAAAATAAAATATTGAAATTTGGGCATAATTTAAATTCCTGTTTGGAGCAAAAATAACATTTTTTAGACAAAGAAAAAGATAATAGCTATTAAACTGTAATAATTACCCTAATATTTTTTTAAAACTGATGAAATCAATGAGTTTATCTTAATCAATTGAGTTTAGTTTATAAAAAGTTGAAAATATAAAAAAAAATTAAATTGTAATAATTTAATTTTAAATTGATTAGAGGTTAATGAAATAGATATTTATATTTTTTTTAATAAAAACTTGCAAACAATCTATGTATTTATCTATATTTGCAGCGTTGTTATGCGAAAGTAGCTCAGTTGGTAGAGCTCCAGCCTTCCAAGCTGGTTGTCGCGAGTTCGAGCCTCGTCTTTCGCTCTTAATCCTCATCGGCTTTGCTTGATGAGGATTTTTTTTTGAATAAAACCTCAACTTTTATTCTCGTTTCTAAAAATATAATTAAAACACAATAGTATCGTTTTTCAATTCCCACTTTATTTATTGTTAATTTAATAATCAAGATTCTACAAATCGATATATTTACAAACTATTTCATTCTTATATTTATTAAAATTATGACACTAAATAAAATTATATTGGGTAGCGAAGAATGGTGCCACTTACCAGAACTGGGTATTCCAATTATAAAAGCACGTATCGATTCGGGAGCTAAAACTTCGGCTTTACATGCTATAAACATTGCTCCATTTAAAAAAGAAGGACAAAATTGGGTGAAATTTGACATCAATCCAATTCAGAATAATGTGAAAACAATCATCCATTGTGAGGCACTTTTAATTGACAAAAGAGTTGTTAAAAGCTCTAGCGGATTTAGAGAACAGCGATTTGTAATTCAAACCAAATTGGAAATTGGGGATTCGAATTGGTATATAGAAATGACTTTGACCAATAGAGATTCTATGGGTTTTAGAATGTTGTTGGGTAGAGAAGCTATGAGCGGAAGGGTTCTTGTCGATCCCGCACAACAATATTTATTAGGGCAACCTACTAACGAAAATTTGAAAGAGGTTTACAAAAATTCAGAAAAGGAAAGTTCAGGTTTACGAATTGGACTTTTGGCTAGTAATCCTGAATTGTACAGTAACAAACGAATTATGGAAGCTGGAGAAATGCGGGGTCACGAAATGCATTTTTTAAACATAAAGGAATGTTACATGAAACTGGATGCCAAAAATCCAGAGATACATTACCGAGGTGGAAAAATTTTGAACCAGTTTGATGCTATAATTCCACGTATTCGTCCTAATATTACCTTTTATGGCTGTGCTTTAACTCGGCAGTTTGAATCGCTTAATGTGTTTTGTCTTAACTCTTCGATAGCCATTTCGCAATCTCGCGACAAACTATATTCATTACAATTATTATTACAAAGTGGAATAAATATTCCTACCACTGGTTTCGCAAACTCACCTTTAGACACTGATGATTTGATAAAAATGGTAGGCGGTTCACCGTTGATTGTTAAACTATTAGAAGGAACTCAAGGAAAAGGGGTTGTTTTAGCCGAAACAAAAAAAGCCGCAGAAAGTGTAATCAATGCTTTCAAAAGTTTAAATGCCAACATATTAGTTCAAGAATTTATAAAAGAAGCGGATGGAAAAGATTTGCGCCTTTTTGTAGTAGACGGAAAAGTGGTAGCTAGTATCCAACGCGAGGCTATGCCGGGAGAATTTAGAGCAAACATACATCTTGGTGGTACTGCTTCAGTAATAAAACCAACTCCTGACGAGAAGAAAATTGCTATTCGTGCTGCAAAAGCTATGGATTTAAAAGTAGCTGGAGTCGATATTATTCGATCTTCTAAAGGACCATTGTTACTTGAAGTAAACTCCTCTCCAGGCCTAGAAGGAATTGAAAGTGCTACCAATAAAGATATTGCGGGTGAAATGATTATTGCCATCGAAAAGAATTTTAAGGTAAAAATAACCACCACTGAGAATTAAGTTTGAAATACATTTCAGAGAAATTGGTTTAAATTAATTAATTTTACAAATCAAAATTTGATTTCTAATTTAATTCATCCGAATGTCCGCATCAAAAAAAGATTATAAAAGAATTACCACCAAGTCATTAATTGATATGAAAGCTAATGGAGAAAAAATATCCATGCTAACAGCTTATGATTTCACAATGGCAAAAATTGTCGATTCCGCAGGAGTCGATGTCATATTGGTTGGAGATTCAGCATCAAATGTAATGGCAGGTCACGAAACTACCTTGCCCATAACTTTAGACCAAATGATTTATCATGCCTCGAGTGTGGTACGTGCTGTTAACAGAGCTTTAATTGTAGTCGATTTACCTTTTGGAAGTTATCAATCTGACCCAAAAGAAGCCTTGCGTTCTGCCATAAGAATTATGAAAGAAAGTGGTGGTCATGCTGTAAAAATGGAAGGTGGTAGCGAAATTAAAGAATCCATAAAAAAAATATTAAATGCTGGTATTCCTGTAATGGGACATTTGGGTTTAACTCCACAATCGATTTATAAATTTGGAACCTATAGCGTTCGGGCGAAAGAAGATGATGAAGCCGATAAATTAATTCAAGATGCTAAAATTCTAGAAAAACTAGGTTGCTTTGCACTAGTAGTAGAAAAAATTCCAGCCGACTTAGCCCAAAAAGTAGCTCAAAGTATTTCGATTCCTGTTATAGGAATTGGTGCTGGAGGAAGCGTTGACGGACAAGTTTTGGTGATTCATGATTTGCTAGGAATGAACAATGAATTTAGTCCCCGTTTTCTTCGTCGGTACATGAATCTCTACGAAGGAATGACTGCTGCCATAGCTCAATATGTTACAGATGTAAAATCGAGAGATTTTCCCAATGAGAGGGAGCAATATTAGATTTTAGATTTGTCCATGAAAATTATTTCAACAAAAGGTAACCTTCAAATTCTTCACGAAGACAATCATTTAATTGTGGTAAATAAACGTGTAGGCGATATTGTACAGGGCGACAAAACAGGAGACAAACCACTTTCTGAAATTGTCAAAGAATATATAAAGGAAAAATACAACAAACCGGGTGAAGTTTTTTTAGGAGTGGTTCACAGACTGGATAGACCTACTACAGGAATAGTTGTTTTTGCTAAAACTAGTAAGGCATTAACTCGCCTAAACGAATTGTTCAAAAACAGAGAAACTCAAAAGACCTATTGGGCAATCGTAAAAAACAAACCATCAAAATCCCAAGATACTCTTACTCATTATCTTAAAAGAAATGAAAAAAATAACACTTCAAAAGCCCATATCAATGAAGTTCCTGAAAGTAAAATTGCCAGTTTAGATTACAAAATCATACAAGAATTGACGAATTATTTTGCCTTGGAAATCAATCTTCACACCGGAAGACACCATCAAATCAGGGCACAACTTGCTGCAATTGGCTGCCCCATTAAAGGCGATTTAAAATATGGTTTTGATAGAAGCAACCCGGATGGCGGCATACACTTACACGCGCGAGAACTTGATTTTGTTCATCCTGTAACTAAAGAGA
The DNA here is from genome assembly GCA_043770135.1 of Flavobacterium sp. Lineage (GTDB taxonomy): Bacteria > Bacteroidota > Bacteroidia > Flavobacteriales > Flavobacteriaceae > Flavobacterium. Next base: position 14,614 of record JAYVIN010000010.1, read on the forward strand.
ACCTGAGTTTTATTGCTCAAGTACCAGATGATGTAATTTGGAATGCGGTAAAAAATAATTAATTAATTTTATTATTTACTTCAAAAGTAAACTGTTGGACCGAATTTAAAAATCGTTCAAGGCTTTTTCTATAATCACCAAACACTCCATAATTTGTTCTTCAGTGATAACTAATGGTGGAGCAAAACGTATTTTGTTGCCATGCGTAGGTTTGGCTAATAACCCATAATCTCTAAAACGAAGACAGATGTTCCAAGCCAAATCAGAATTTTCGCCACAATTAATAACAATGGCATTCAATAATCCTTTGCCACGAACCAATTCGATTAAAGGATTTCGTTGAGCAATTTCGTTCAATCCTTTTCTTAAAATTTGACCTAATTTTTCGGCATTTTGAGCTAATTTTTCTTCTCTCACAACCTCAAGTGCAGCAATAGCTACTGCCGCAGCAATGGGGTTTCCGCCAAAAGTAGAACCGTGTTGTCCAGGTTTTATCACATTCATAATCCTATCATTGGCCAAAACAGCCGAAACTGGATATACGCCTCCTGAAATAGCTTTTCCTAATATTAATATATCGGGTTTTACTTCGGGGGTATTTTCACAACCATTTTCGCAAGAACAATTGCCGCAAGTGGCTAATAATCTTCCCGTTCTTGCAATTCCGGTTTGTACTTCATCTGCAATAAATAATACATTATGTTGCTCGCAAAGTGCTTTGGCTTTTGCCAAATAGCCTTCGGAAGGAACATAAACACCCGCTTCGCCTTGAATGGGTTCTACCAAAAATCCAGCAATATTTGTCGATGATTTTAACACCTTTTCCAAAGCTTCAGTATCATCATACGGAATTTTGATAAAGCCATCGGTAAAAGGTCCGAAACTTTTACGTGCCGTTTCGTCATTAGAAAACGAAACGATTGTAGTTGTTCTTCCATGAAAATTGTTTTCACAAACTATAATTTGGGCTTGATTCTCAGGAATACCTTTCACTTCATAGCTCCATTTTCGGCAGAGTTTTATAGCGGTTTCAACTGCTTCTGCTCCTGTATTCATTGGAAGTACTTTGTCAAAACCAAAATATTGAGTGATGTATTCTTCGAAATTTCCTAGTTGGTCATTATAAAAAGCACGAGAAGTCAAAGTCAGCGTTTGTGCTTGTTGAATCATAGCTCCTACAATCTTAGGATGACAATGCCCTTGATTGACAGCTGAATAAGCTGATAGAAAATCAAAATATTTTTTATCATCCACATCCCAAACATAAACGCCTTCACCTCTTTTTAAAACTACAGGCAAAGGATGGTAATTGTGGGCACCATATTTATTTTCTTTTGCTATCATTTCTTCTGACTTAGAAGAAATAATTTGATTTTTGAGTTCCATAGCAATTCGATTTTAATGAAAATTATTTTTTTTCAAATATCATACAATTTAAGAAATTTGAGAGTGACAATTCTGTTTTATTTCAGATATTTGTTTTAAATTAAAACTATGAAAAATATACCCTATTTATTTTTGGCAATCCTATTGAATTCAAGCGTTTCATTCGCACAATTAAAATCAGTTAAATACAACGATGAAACCCAAGTTTTGAATGGTTTTGCAATTCAACCCACAAATAAAAGCCAACAAAAACCAGGAATACTAATACTTCCAGCTTGGAGAGGAATTGACAAATTATCCAAAGATACCGCCGAAAATTTGTCTAAATTAGGCTATTACACTTTCGTAGCTGATATTTATGGCGAAGGTAATTATCCAAAAGACAACTCAGAAGCAGGACAAAAAGCAGGTTTTTACAAAAAAAATCATGAAGCCTATCAAAAACGAATTCAGTTGGCATTAGAACAACTTCTAAAGTCAGGTGCAAATCCTGATAATATTGTTGTTATTGGCTATTGTTTTGGGGGAACAGGTGCGCTTGAAGCTGCAAGGGGTCACTTGAATGTAAAAGGAGTTGTATCTTTTCATGGTGGATTAGGCAAAGATGCCTCTCGAGAATCAATACCAATAACTGCAAAAGTTTTGGTTTGTCATGGTGCCGATGATCCTTATGAATCGAAGGAGGAAATTACCAATTTTCAACAAGAAATGCGGGATACAAAAGCCGATTGGCAAATGATTTATTATGCCAATGCCGTCCATTCTTTTACCAATCCAGAATCAGGAAATGATAATTCTAAAGGGGCGGCTTATAACGAAAAAGCTGCGGAAAGATCATGGGAACATCTTAGGATTTTCTTGAACGAAGTACTAAAAAACTAAAAACGTATTATTAAATAAAAATTGTCATTATTCAATTACTATGAAAAACTTACTCTATATTTTTTTAATTGCCACTACTATCTCGTGTACTTCGCAGATGACAACAATTTCTTCGGTTGAACCTACAAAGTACATCAAAACCATCACCTCAAATGATTTAAAAAAACACCTAACCATAGTCGCTTCGGATGAAATGGAAGGGCGAGAAACGGGTTCTGCGGGGCAGAAAAAAGCAGGTAACTATTTGATAAATCAGTATAAAAATTTGGGAATTCCTTTTCCAAAAGGCGCAACTGATTTTTACCAAAAAATTCCAGCTGCCTATTTGAGTGCCAAATCTCGCGAAACCTTACCAGATTCTGAGAATATTTGGGCGTATATCGAAGGCAGTGAAAAACCAGAGGAAATCATAGTAATTTCGGCTCATTATGATCATATTGGCGTGCAAAACGGAGAAGTGTATAATGGCGCAGACGATGATGGTTCGGGCACTGTTGCTTTACTCGAAATAGCCGAAGCTTTTAAATTGGCTATGAAAGAAGGGTACAAACCCAAACGCTCTATTTTGTTTATGCACATGACGGGAGAAGAACATGGATTATTGGGTTCGAGCTATTATGCTGATAATCCTCTATTTCCTATGGCAAATACCATCACCAATATCAACATTGATATGATTGGGCGTCATGATGAATTTCATAATGATTCTAGCGATTATGTGTATTTGATTGGTTCTGATTATCTTTCAACAGATCTTTACAACATTTGTGAAGAGGCAAATAAAAAACACATTAACATCAAATTAGATTATAAATTCAACGATAGAGCCGACCCTAACCGTTTTTATTACCGTTCGGATCATTATAATTTTGCTAAAAATGGGGTTCCTTCGGTTTTTCTTTTCACTGGAGTTCATGAAGATTACCACCAAGCTAGTGATGAAATTAGCAAAATCGAATTTGACGCTTTAACCAAAAGAACACAATTGGCTTTTGCTATTGCTTGGGATATTGCCAACAGAGAAAACCGACCTGTAGTAGATAAAGACGGAAAATAAGTAGAGTAAATTTAAGTCTCGAATTCACAAATTAAACTTCTATAATTCGTGAATTCGAGGCTTATTTTTTTTAGGTAATTTGATAAAAACCTTTCCTTGATTGACTGCTCTATAGCAGATTGAATTTGCTAGTTTAAGTTAATCAATCTAAATGAAAATCTTAACCACATTACCAAAAAAAAGACCGCCCTTTCAGACAGTCTTTCTTAACAAACAATTTAGGCATAATACTGAAAAATAGTTGGTAAATAGTTTGTGAAAGCTTATTCTTATTGGTCTTAAAGAAAGTTTGATGAAATTCGTTTCATCAAACTTTTT
>JAYVIN010000011.1:0-49398 GCA_043770135.1 Flavobacterium sp.
AACTGCAAAACGAGGCAAGACAACTTCATCTTGTACTGGCTCAGGTTTCACTGGAAAAGCATCAATTACCGCATCCAATAAATCTCCTGTTCCACTTCCCGAAATACTGGCGAAAGTGTAAAATTCACCTAAACCAAGGTTGTAAAATTCCAAAGCATCCTTTTCACGCATGGAATTATCCACCTTATTTACGGCAAGTAAAACAGGTTTTTTTACCTTGCGCAAAAGTCTAGCAACAATATCATCCATTGGTGTAATACCTTCTTCCACATCAACAACAAAAATAATTACATCGGCTTCATCAATGGCTAATTCTACTTGTTTACGAATTTCCCCTTCAAAAACATCATCAGACCCACGAACATATCCGCCAGTATCAATTACTGAAAATTCTTTTCCATTCCATTCGCTTTTTCCGTAATTCCGATCACGAGTCACTCCCGAAACTGCATCTACAATCGCTTCTCTTCTTTGTATCAATCGATTAAAAAGTGTTGATTTCCCTACGTTTGGTCTTCCTACAATGGCAACAATGTTATTCATATTTATTATTTTAAATTGCAGATTTTAGGTTTTAGATTTTGGGTCACCAAAACCATTATGCCCTTAAAATCAAACAATAAAGTATTTTTAATTTTTTGCAAAGGTAGTTTTAATAAATGGATTTCTAGACTATTAGATTTCTAGACTATAAGCTAAAAAAATTACTAATTATTATACCCAAACCGCTTCAACATATTGGCGTTACTTCTCCAGTTTTTGTTGACTTTTACATATAATTCAATATGAATCTGTTTCCCGAAAAACTTTTCTAAATCGGCACGGGCTTCCATTCCTACTTGTTTCAAGGCAGCTCCTTTGTGTCCAATAATGATTCCTTTTTGGGTTTCGCGTTCCACCATGATTAGGGAACGAATTCGGATAATGTTTTCGTCTTCAAAAAATTCTTCCGTAACAATTTCAACAGCATATGGAATTTCTTTGCTATAATTCAACAAGATTTTCTCGCGAATGGTTTCGTTTACAAAGAAACGTTCCGGTTTGTCCGTCAATTGATCTTTTGGGTAATAGGCTGGAGATTCCGGCAACAATTCGATAATTCTTTGAAAAACTTCGGGAACATTAAAGTTTTGCAAAGCTGATATTGGATAAATTTCAGCATTGGGGACTTTTTCCGTCCAAAAAGTCACTTGAGATTCTAATTGCTCTTGATTGGAATTGTCAATTTTATTTAACAATAACAAAACTGGAATTGTCGAATGGATGATTTTATTGAAAAAAGCTTCGTCCTTCAGTTCTTGTTCTCCAATTTCGACCATGTAAATTAAAATGTCTGCATCTTCAAAAGCGGACTTTACGAAGTTCATCATCGATTCCTGCATTTCATAAGCAGGTTTTATAATGCCTGGTGTATCTGATAAAATTACCTGAAAATCTTCGCCATTGACAATTCCTAAAATCCTGTGACGTGTTGTTTGCGCTTTTGAAGTGATGATAGATAATCTCTCACCAACAAAGGCATTCATTAAGGTTGATTTACCAACGTTTGGATTTCCGATAATATTTACAAAACCTGCTTTGTGTGACATTTTAATGAGAATAAAAAAACCGAAAACTCTAATAGGGTTTTCGGTTTTTGGTTTACTTAGTAGCGGGAACAGGACTCGAACCTGTGACCTTCGGGTTATGAGCCCGACGAGCTGCCTACTGCTCTATCCCGCGATGTTTCGAGTGCAAATATAAGGCTAATTTTAGAAAATACAACTATTTGTTTTGAAAAAAAACAAGACAATTAATATTCACCTAAAAAATTAACAATGAGAGGGTTATAAATAAAAATGGTTTAAACAAAAAAACTGTGAAGAAAACTCCACCGTTATTAACCAAACAAATTATTCAAATTACTATTACAAACGTATCATAAACAATAAAATCAAATCAATTCCACCTATTTATTGCCAACCTAACTTTATTCTTCAGAAGCAAATGCCTTATTCTTGTCTATTGCTATATTGAGTGCTGATGCCACACCTTTATTGTCTACCATGGTCATATTTAAAACATCTAATTTTGCTAAATTTTTTGAAACTAATCCACTAAATTGATTGTATGAAATATTCATTTCTTTTAAATTATTTAGTTTTTCTAAATCCAAAGGAACTTGACCTTGCATTGTATTATCAAAAAGGCTTAGTTGTTCTAAATTACTCAAATTTGAAACTGAATTATTGAGAGTTCCAGTAATTTTGTTACTATTTAACAGCAAAACTTTTAAACTTTTAATAGTGTAAATAGAGGTTGGAATTGAACCTGTAATTTCATTATTATACAATGAAAATACCTCTAAATTAGACAAACTACCTATTTCTGAAGGAATCGATCCAGACAATTTATTCATGAATAATTCGATAGTTTTTAATGAAGTTGCCTGGCTTATAGAGGCAGGAATACTACCTTCAAACGAGTTGAATGATAATCTTAATGTTTCTAAATTTTTCAATTGACCAATTGTATTTGGCAAAACACCAAATAATTTATTTTTGAATAAATCAAGGGTTTTTAATTGGGTCAAATTAGATATTTCAGCAGGCAAAGTACCTACTAAATTATTATTAGGTAGTTGTACCGAAATTACCTTTTCGTTTGCTACACTAATTCCATACCAGGTTGAAACTGGCGCTTTTAAATCCCATTTTACCGACCAATTATTACCATTGGTAGCATTGTATAATTTTAAAAGCGATTGTTTTTCTATTGTTGAAACCTCAGCTTTCAATATAAATGAAAACAAGAAAACTAAAATTAGAGGGTATACATTTTTCATATCGGTGTGGCTTTAAGCATTTAATATGAATCTAAAATACATTAGCAATTGATTACACGCAAAAAAAATCGATTAAATACACAAAATTTTAAAATATTTATTACTTTTCTTATAAATAAGATGTAATTGAGTAATCCATTTTTTTTATATATTTGATATATTAACTTTAAATATAAAACCATGGAAATTAACTTTATTGCGCTATTATTGTCGGCTCTGTCTACACTTGTTGTTGGATTTATTTGGTATCATCCTAAAGTATTTGGAACTATTTGGATGAACGAAGCTGGAATTACCGAAGAACAGATGAAAGGATCAAATATGATTCTCATCTTTGGAATGTCAATTCTTTATGCATTTTTGATTTCATTCATCTTGCAGTTTTTAGTGATTCATCAATCAGGAGCTATGGGTATGATTGGCGGAGATCCTACGAAAGCTTTACCCTCATTTCAAGCCTTTATGGCTGATTATGGAACTGCTTTTCGAACATTCAAACACGGTGCTTTACACGGATTTATGACAGGATTATTTTTTGCATTACCCGTTATTGGTGTAGGAGCCCTTTATGAAAGAAGAAGCTGGAAATACGTTCTCATCGCAGGTGGCTACTGGGTAATTACATGTATGATTATGGGAGGTATTATTTGCGCCATGCAATAAATTCTGTGTAGAACATTAAAATCCCATCTCAAAAAAAAATTTAAGATGGGATTTTTATATTGTATTAAGATATTTGAACAACTCGTTTAATAAACTCCGCTATTTCTTAGATTTTTTCTTTTTATTAGATGCTTTTTTCTTTGCCTTTTTTTCTTTCAATTTCATTCTTTTCTTTTCCTTTTTAGCTTTAGCTTTTTTCTTTTTTTTAGCTTTTTTAATTCTCTCTCTATTTCTTTGTACGATCTTTTTTTCTTTAACTTTTATCTTATCGTTAATTTTCTTTAACTTTTTAAGTTGTTTTTTTTCTATTTGGATTGTACTTTCTGCTTCATTTTCTTCTTCAAGAACTTCATCAGTTGCAGTTTCTATACCCAATTCGTTAGTTTGATTAACCTCATCGGTTGTAGTTGCATCATCGGTAGCCATTTCTACTGTTGTTTCAACTGTTTCTGTTGTTCCTTCCAAATTTGTGTTTTCAGATTTATTATTGTCTTCCATTTTAAAAATTTATTCGATTATTATTTACAATGTTAATTTAAGGTTAAGCAAATGTAAACAATTTAACAACTTGCCAATGTTAAGTTTTTAGTTTCGGCGAAAACTTAACATTGGAAACATAAAATAATCAAAATAATAAGCTAGAATAATAACTTTATAGTAGAACTTCTATTTCTTGAAAGTTACTGCTTTTACTTTCTACTGAACTCCTTCAATAGCTTTAGCTAAATCAAAATCTTTAGTGGTAACTCCTTTTGCATCATGAGTTGTCAATCGTATGTTAACTTTATTATACACATTAAATAATTCAGGATGATGATTCATTTTTTCTGCTTGTATGCCCACTTTTACAATAAAACCCAATGCTTCGGTAAAATCCTTGAACACAAATTTCTTTTCAATTCCGTAATCTTTAAAATACCAATTTTGTAATTCTTGCAATAAATTCTTCGCTGTTTGTTCGTTATAAATAGTCATAATTTCAGTTTTTATAAAATTAGTTAAATTTTACACAATTCGTTCCACTTTTAACTTATTGTATTAATTTAGTCAAAAATAATTTACACCCTTGAATTCTAATTTTTCCTTCCAAATCTTCAGCCTAACAGAAAGTCTACCCTTAGATTGGGACGATTTAGCCAAAGACAATTTGTTTCTTTCTAAAGATTATATGAAAATCCTAGAAAAATCGGCTCCAAAAAATATGCAATGTTATTTTATTGGTATATTCGATGAAAACGATTTAGTAGGGATTGCTCTTTCACAATACATCAATCTCAATTTATTAGATTCTTTTGGAGAACGTGATCAATGTGTAAAAACTATGGTACGCAATTTTCTTTTTAAACGGTATTCATCTCAGGTTTTACTGATTGGAAACAATATGCTTACCGGTCAAAATTCCTTCGCTTTTTCAAACAAAACAGATAGGATAAAGGCACTACAAACCTTAAAAAAAGCTTCTAAAGCTATTGTCAGTATTTTAAAAAAAGAAGGGATAAAAATACATCTTATTTCGTTTAAAGATTTTTCAGCGTTTGAAACCGAACATTTTCAAAAAGCAGGTTTTGAAGATTATTTCCAATTTTCGACTCAACCCAATATGGTTTTTGAAATTGAAAACAAATGGAACTCAGAACTAGATTATGTCAATGCTCTTTCCAAAAAATACCGCGATCAATATAAACGCGCTAGAAAAAAAGCAGAAGGGATAACCAAGAAAAAAATGGATTTGGAAGACATTATAAAACAGGAAGAAAAAATATATGATTTGTATTTTCATGTTGCCAAAAACGCCTATTTCAATACTTTTTTTCTAGCAAAAAACCATTTTAGAGTTTTAAAAGAAGTACTCAAAGATAAGTTCCTATTTTACGGCTATTTTCAGGAAGATAAGCTAGTTGGATTTAATACCATTATTAAAAATGGAGACGTTATGGATACTTACTTTTTAGGCTATGATGAAAGTGTTCAACGTGAAAAAATGTTGTATTTGAATATGCTTTATGATATTATTGGGTACTCCATCAAAAAAGGGTTCAAAGAAATCGTTTTTGCAAGAACAGCCCTAGAAATTAAAAGTTCTGTTGGAGCAAAACCACAGCAAATGTATGGCTATATCAAACACCTAAACCCCATTATTGATTCTAAAATAGAAAAATTATTTAGCTATTTAGAACCTACTGTAGATTGGAAAGAACGAAATCCTTTCAAATAGAAATTTACATTTTTACACATTATCTATTTCCTCTTGCACCATTTCCCAGTCTAAAAGCAATTGATCTAATGCAGATTTTTTCTTGTTGTAGGCTGTAAAAAAATTGGCGTCTTCAATGTGTTTATCATAATTAGAAGCCAACATTTTGTCATCATGCTGAATATCTCTTTCTAATTGTTTGATTTGACTTTCTACTTTACTTAATTTATTTTGCAAAGCTTTTCCCTTTTTCTGATCCTCATAGGAAACCTTATTGCTTTCCTTTGGTGTTACAGTTTGTGAAATATCTTTTTTCTCCACTTCACGCATATTCTCCAAATTGCGTTGTTCTAAAAAGTAGTTCACATCGCCTAGATATTCTTTAATTTTTTGATCTTTGAACTCATAAACAATATTCGACATTCCTTGTAGAAAATCCCTATCATGAGAAACCAATAATAATGTTCCTTCGTATTTTTGTAAAGCAGCCTTCAATACGTTTTTTGATTTTATATCCAAGTGATTTGTAGGCTCATCCATCAATAACACATTAATAGGCTGTAATAAAAGTTTACATAACGCCAGACGGTTTCTTTCGCCTCCTGAGAGAACTTTTACCTTTTTTTCGACGTCATCTCCGCGAAACAGAAAAGATCCCAACATATCGCGAACTTTCATTCTATTGGTGTCCGTTGCGGCATCTTCCATCGTTTGTAATAGAGTAATCTCACCATCAAGATATTCTGCTTGATTCTGAGCAAAATAGCCCAATTGTACATTATGTCCTAATTTGATGTTTCCTTGGTATTCGAATTCATCCACTATCGCTTTAATAAATGTCGATTTTCCTTGACCATTTTGACCCACGAAAGCAATCTTGCTTCCACGCTCCACCAAAAGCGAAATGTCTTTTAAAATCGTTTTGTCACCATATTTTTTGGTTACATCTTCTGCTTCAATAACCACTCTTCCAGGTTCTTTTGAAAGTGGAAACGAGATATTCATTACCGAATTGTCGTCTTCATCTACTTCGATACGTTCTACCTTATCTAATTTTTTTATTAACGATTGTGCCATCGAAGCTTTAGAAGCCTTAGCACGAAACTTTTCGATTAATTTTTCGGTTTCCTCAATTTTCTTTGCCTGATTTTTCTGTGTAGCCAATTGTTTTTCTCGGATTTCGTGTCGTAATAATAAATATTCAGAATACGGTTTATTGAAATCATAAGCCTTTCCTAAAGATATTTCGATAGTTCTATTGGTTACATTGTCTAAGAACATTTTGTCGTGCGAAACAATCACAACTACTCCAGGATAATTGCGCAAAAAGCTTTCTAACCAAATAATACTTTCGATATCCAAGTGATTCGTGGGCTCATCCAGAAGTAATACATCGTTAGACTGTAATAATAATTTGGCCAATTCGATACGCATTCTCCACCCACCAGAAAAAGTTTCGGTTTGATTGTCGAAAACTTCTCGTTTGAAACCTAATCCAAGGAGAATTTTCTCGGTATCACCGACATAATTATACCCTCCCAATAATTCGAAACGATGGGTATAATCGGATAAATCTTCAATAATTTGGCTATACCCCTCACTTTCATAATCGGTTCGGGTAACCAATTGATGGTTGATTTCGGCCAATTTTCTTTCTACAATTTTAATGTCTATGAAAGCTTCATAAGCTTCTTCGAGTACTGTTCTGCCTTGTTCAAAATCAATATCTTGACGCAAAAAACCCATTCGAACTTCTTTTTCTTGAGAAATAACACCCGAATCAGGAGCAAAATCTTTTGCTAGTATTTTGAGCATGGTTGATTTTCCAGCTCCGTTTTTGCCAACCAATCCCACACGGTCTCCTGCACCTAAGCGAAAGGTTACTTCTTCAAACAAATAAGTTCCTCCAAAAGAAACTGATAAATTATGTATATTAAGCATTATATTTTTTTTTAAAGTTTCAGGTTTAAAGTTTGCTTCGCCTGTTCGTCCTCCGTGGCGAACTCGGGTCAAGCTGCTAAAAATAAAACTCGATTTTTACTTAAACCAAACGGTATTAGTCGTAAATTTGTGTTGTCAAAAAAATGGCAAATCAAATTTTTTGCAAATGTTAAAAAAAGGATCCAAATTAAATAGCATTTTAACAGGAAGTTGTCCGAGATGTCAAAACGAAAGTATGTATTTGGACAAAAATCCGCTACATTTATCGAAATTGCTCAAAATGAACGAAAAATGCAGTCATTGTGGTTTGAAATACCAAATCGAACCTTCGTTTTTTTATGGAGCAATGTATGTTAGTTATGGATTAAATGTAGCACTTGGTGTAGCCGCTTTTGTGATTTCATTTGTTATATTCAAAACGAATCTTAAAATTGCTTTTATTGCTATTTTAGCCTCGAATTTGATTTTATTCCCCTTCGTTTTGAGATGGGCTAGAAATATTTACATTAATATGTTTGTTTCATTTGACGAAAAATATAGAAAATAAATCACCTCTTTTTTTCAAATCTCTTAATATCAACAAATCTATCCAAAGGTTTTTGGTGTTCTATGTTTTCGAACAATGCCTTTGCCATTGCCGGACCTAACATAACTCCTCGAGTTCCCAAACCATTCAGGATGTGTATCGAATTATGGTTTATAGAAGTTCCTACTAATGGTTTTCTGTCCTTGACAGTAGGTCGCACACCAGCAAAATGATTGACTATTTCAAAATCACAATTGATAATTTCTTTTATTCTATCGACCAATTCATTTTTTCCAGCTTCGGTTGGGATAGCGGTTTTGTCTTCCCAATTGTAAGTTGCTCCAATTTTGAACAAATCATTACCTAAAGGCAAAATAAAAACGCTGGTGTTTAGAATAACATCTAAATCCAAAAGAGGTGCTTTTATAATCAACAACTCTCCTTTTGTACCATTCAATGGTAAATGCTTAAAATAAGGATTGGAATGCATCCCAAATCCTTCGGCAAAAACGATGTGTCTCGCTTTAATATCTTTGTATCGAATTCCGTTTGCATTCTCTTGTATAAGTGAGTAGTCAAAGGATTCTTTATGAAAGAGTTGGTTTTTTATAAGGTATTCTTTGTACTTTTCTAATAGTTGTGCAGTATCTACGTAACCTGTTTGCAAGACTTCGCCATATCCAAAAGGAGCATCTATGGATTGATATTTTTTAGAAATTAAATTGGTTGATAAATAAGGAGCGAGATTCACTTTATCCGATGCTGCGAACCAATTGTTTTGTTCTTCGACAGAAAAAAACTTTCTTAAAATGGGAGTTTTATAATCTACTTTGATATTCAATTTTTTCTCCAGAACAGAAAGAAACTCATTCATCACTAGCAAATGCTCTTTGGCTTGTCCGACTTCGCTAAAACGTTTTAGAATAACTGGATTGTATAGTCCTGCTGCAATTTTTGATGAATTCTGAGAATTATCAGCTAATACTAAAATAGATTTACCGTTTTGCAAGGCAATTTCCGAGAAAGAAATTCCTGCAAGTCCAGAACCTATTATTAAATAATCAATCATTTCAAGTGGGAAGTGAGAAGTTGCGAGTTGGGAGTTGGGAGTTGGGAGTGGAAAAACTAAAATGTTTTTAAACAAAAGAACTCTTACTGGTAGGCAAGAGTTCTATATAATTTATAAAATGAAATTTAATAATTCCACATATCAGATTCAAAATTTCGAATTTTTTCTTTGACTCTGTCCGATTCCAACAATTGATTTTGTGCATTATCTTTCATGTAACTGGCAATGGTTCGGTCGCCATACACATTTTCTTCTTGATAAATCATGGCATTAAATCGTCTTGCATTTAATATTTGATCAAAGGAAATTGGCATTGCTGAATTTCTGTCATTAAACGATTTTGCTTCGTGCAAAACATATCGTGCGGACGGAAAAAACACCCAAAACAATTCGATATAATCTTTTTCGTCACTATTCATAGTGTAAACATCGGGTGTAACAGGACAAATACCAATCAAACGGTATTTCAATTCGCTCTGACGTTTGTCAAAATACCAATAGCCTTTAATTTTATATTGAGTTACATCCTGAGCTGTTAAGTCCTGTCTAACGATATATTCTGGAGAAATTGGAGTTCCTGCATTAATTTGTTCTCTTCCCGCATCCGTAGTATCGATTCGAGTTAAGGAAGCTTTAATGTCACTAAATGTTTTTCTGGTGTTAAAATAACTATCCGAATAGACATCTGTAATTTCACCACTTCGAATTGCTTTGGTCAAAACATCATACAAGGAACGTCTGTCCGAACCAATGTTGGCGGTATCAACTGGAAAATATAACGGAAAATTAATTCGTTCACTTAAATCGATAATTTCCCAAGTCATTTTTCCCATCAAAACGTCTCTGTCGTTGATATAGCCATATTCCAATGGTTTATCGTTATCTGCTAGTAACTCATCTGCTGTTTTAATTCCAATTTCCTCAGGAAATTTAGCATTAAGTAAATTAGCCTGCGCAAAAGAAACCATACTTCCTGCAATGGAAATAAAAACTACTAAAAAATTTCTTGCATTCATCATAATACTAATTTCTATTATTGAAATATTTATTTTCTAAATTTCTGCTTATTGAATTTCATAAATTACTGGTGCTGTTCTAGGCAATAAATAACTACCAGCTCCCACTAATTTGGTTCTAATTTCTGAAATAGTAACTTGGTCTCCTCTACCTGCTTTTGAAAGTACTCCTTTACATTGCGCATTTAATCGGTTTCCTTGAACGACCACCGTAGGCTGTCCGGCAACTTTAAAATTAAATCCTACTACATCTAAGCCCACTTCAAAGTCAAAATCAAGTAGTTTTGCTCCTACTGTAGATATTTCTAAACTTGACTTAGGTCCTTTTACCACACCCATTTCTCCTCTTATAGTTCCTGTTGGACTAGGTATTCCTTTTATTCTAAACACTTTACTATCAGGAACTTTTCCACCACCTGGGAGTGTACCCACAACCGATATAGTAACTTGAGTTCCAGCTTGCGGATTCATTACATATTTACCACCTCCAAGTTTACTTAATCCTGGAGCAGAAGCTGTAACTTTATCGTCTGAAATTCCTGCAAAGGATATAGTCATAGGATTGGAAACGCCTCGATATACCACATTCATCTTATCGGCAGATATAGTAGCCGATTTTGGTTTTGCCACAACTACATAATTTCCATCTATTTTCAAAGGCACCAATTTTCCGTTTTCTTCAAAATTAAAAGTACCCGTTATTGGATGATCTCCTATAGAACCTGCTCCAAAAGAAAAATTAGCTTCACCCGCTTGTGCTGGAACACTCGAACCATTAACAATTACTGATTTGGCAATTAATTTTTTATCGTACTTACCAAGTATAACTTTCCCTTTAACGGCTTCTCCCTGAAAGAAAACAGATTTCTCAAGAACAACAATTGGTTTATATGTATTCAGCGAAGCTGCAGCAATCAAATCGGATTGAAACATACCCGCCATTATATCACTTTCGGTTGCTTTTACATCCGCCTGTAATTGGGTTAATTTTGTAACCGTTGCAATTAGTGGATATCCTTTGTAGTGATAATCTATCCAAGACAAAGTAGCTCCTGCTGTTTTAGATTTAACTGGCTTAGTAGCAAATCTAGCCTCAATTTTATCCATTTCAACTTCAGCAATGTATCTTCCACCAATTTGTTTAATTTGATAAGTATAGTTTTTAATTTTATCTAAAAATTCTTTTCCTTCTTTAGATGGTCTTTCGCCTTTAAAAAACAGTCTGTCTACTAAATCCCCTTTATCCATTTGCTCATAAAGGAAATTTCCTTCGACATCTTTATCTGTTTTACTGGTGATGGTAGTTTTAATTCCTTCTAAATAATCACAATATTCTTTTGATAGCTTTCTAATTTTTTCTACAATGATTTTTTTCTCACCATATTGACCTGGTTGGTCTGTCGCTTTTTGTGCCAATTGTTCAAATGATTTATCATTCCTTTCGTCATTTATTGAATTAGATTCAATAATTTTATTGTTCAAAATTCCAAAAGCGGATAACACTTCTTTGGATAAATTTAATGCTAACATTGCGATAAAAACCAAGTACATTAGGTTTATCATCTTTTGTCTAGGGGTAAGTCTTCCTCCTGCCATATTTTCTACTAATTAGTTAATTTATAAATTATAATATATTGATAAATAATTAATTAACCTTTATTATTCATTGCAGAAAGCATTCCTCCATAAACTGTGTTCAATGATGACAAGTTAGTCGTTAATGATTGCATTTGCTCTTTTAATTTGATATTATTTTCAACTACCTCTTCGTTTATCTTAGCATTTTTTGAAGCGCTCTCCAATTGTACTTTATATAAACTGTTTAAAGATTCCATTTGTGTAGCCGCTAATGTTAACTCTTCGCTGTATTTTTTTGTCGAAGCTATAGAGTCAACTGTAGGAGCTATACCTTTGGCAGCAGATTCAAAATTTTTGATGCTGTTTCCTAAACTAGACATTAATTCTCCGTCAATTTTAGCCTCTTTAAGCATGGCATCTAATTTTTGTGATAACAAACCTTGAGAGTCAGAAGCAACTTCTATTTTTTTGACTTTAAATGTTGCTGATTTAGCATCTATCAATTCAGGATATACATTCTCCCATTTGTATTCATCTTCTACCGGCTCAAAAGCAGAGAGTGCAAAAATGCCCGCTTCTACAACTAGACCGATAGTTAACATTAGATTACCAGTAATAAAACCAAACTCAAGATGAGTTATTTTGAATAAGGCTCCAATGATTACTACTGCAGCTCCCATTCCGTATGCAAAATTCATTTGTTTTTTGTTAAGT
Source organism: Flavobacterium sp. (assembly GCA_043770135.1). Taxonomy (GTDB): domain Bacteria; phylum Bacteroidota; class Bacteroidia; order Flavobacteriales; family Flavobacteriaceae; genus Flavobacterium. The sequence goes on from JAYVIN010000011.1 coordinate 12,526, forward strand.
AAAGACATAATAAAATATTTAAAGGTTAAGTTTTATTTTTTTGAGTTAATTCTATTTGTTGCTTGGGTTCCCATGTAATCCTGTACGGTTCTAAAACCAATATAACTTCTGGCGGTATCAGCATATTCATGATCTCTTGTGCTTACTTGGAGAAAATAAGCCACATCTTTCCATGACCCACCTCTAACCACTTTTCGCATGTTTTCGTTATTTTGAACAGTCGGATTCATAGAAGATACGTATTCATAGGCATTAGATTCATAAGAAGTGTCCGTCCACTCTGAAACATTACCCGCCATATTATATAGGTTATACCCGTTTGGATCATACGATTTTGCCTCAACAGTATACAAGGCGTCATCTGCAGCATAATCCCCTCGATTGGGTTTGAAATTGGCTAAAAAACATCCTCTATCATTTTTGGTATAAGGACCACCCCAAGGATAAGTTCCAGATTCTATACCTCCTCTTGCCGAATACTCCCACTCTGCTTCCGAAGGTAATCTAAAACTATTGGTCAAAACTCGTCCTTTTTTCTTACTCTTTATGTATGTATTTTTATTCAAAGTTCTCCAAGCACAAAATGCTTTAGCTTGTTTCCAATTTACACCTACAACTGGATACTCACCGTATGCCTGATGCCAAAAATAGTCATTGTGCATGGGCTCATTATAAGAATAAGAAAAATCTCTAATCCAAGTAGTGGTATCGGGATACACTTTTACTTGCTCTGTTTTGATGTAATCTTTTCTTTTCCCTTGTTTGTCTCTAGCAGCGGCTTGAATATCCATCCAAGAATATCGGAATTTTAATTTTTTTACATCTATGGTTCTCAATCCATTGAAAGATTCTTCTAAAGACAAATACATAGAATCCATAACTTCGGTATAATACTCATCTGGATACAATTTAGTATCACTAATTAACTTTACCTTTTTATTCAATCTTCTTCCTGCATAAGGATCATCATCGGTACCAATACTATAATAGTTATCATACATATATTTATCATATGCGGTCATTTTTTCAGGATCTTGATCATTAAAAGCGAAATCTCCAATACTACCCGCATTTTTTCCTTTTCCAGTAGCACTTTTGGCATCCGCAGGTTTTTGTCCCGTTTCGTCAGCCAAAATAGCTAGTCTAACTCGCATGGTTGAATCTTTTACCCAATTTACAAACTGACGGTATTCGCTGTTAGTAATTTCTGTTTCATCCATATAAAAAGAGCGAACAGTTACAGTTTTTGTGGTTGCATCTAATACATGAGCGACATCTTCATCAGATTTTCCCATGATGTAAGATCCACCATTAATCAAAGTCATCCCATAAGGTTTTTCAGGATTCCATTTTGCTCCTTTAACTCCTACTAATTCACCCTTATCCGTTGTCCCTCCGCAGCTGATTAATATAGTTAAAATTGCCATAAATACAATAAACTTTTTCATAAAAATTGGGGTTTTGTATTTCATTTTTTTAATTTGCGTAAACCTATTTATTATTATTTTAAAATCCAATTGTTTAATCTACATTTATTTCACAAGTCAAAACTAAAATTAAATCAGTTAAAAAAAAAACGTTTTACCGATAAAATGCACAAAAAATCGATAAAATACTCAAAATTGATTTTTTTATAAGTTTTTATTTATTAAAATAAAATAAATTTAAAACAATTTAATCATTTAAAATTTATTTGATGATTATTTTTAAGTTAATTAAACTGTATTTCTACGTTGTGCTTTCCACCATCTTTCCGGAATTTCGTGGTTACAAGCTCCTAAATATTCTTCATTAGAGCATGGTAATAACGTACTTTTCTTTAACTTATTATTTGATTTTGAAAGAAATGGTAATTCTATCCACCATCTGTCTGTTTTGTTACTTTTATAAAAAATTAATTCCTCAATTTCTAATGGAACTATGTATTTTGTATATTTTTCTTTGCTTCCAAAAGGGTATTCGTTAGAACGATAATGAAATCCCTCGATAAAATACCAAATTATTTGTGCAATTAAAACGGACTCTTGCTTGGTATTATTGTGATTAAAAATACCTAATAGTGAAACTTTATCACTAATTCCCGAATATCGAGACAAGGCACAAATTTCTTTCCCATTAAAACCGTTTGGTATAAAAAAACTATCATTGCCTGAATCTGATGATTTTACGGATGTTAAATCAATACTTACCATATCAGCATCTCTAAAAACAGGTTCAGCAAGTGCTATGTTATTAGAAATATCGCCCAAACGATAGGCCTCAAAAAATAATTTGTCAATCAAATCTATCTCTTCTTGAGAATTGTAATACGTTTGAAATCCTACGTTACTAAAATTAAAAAGATTGTGTGGCTCATCAATAATAATTTTAGTTAAATAAGAATCCCCTGATACGGCATCACTTTCTTTTCCAAAATCAAACTTACGATCAATAGCAACCAAATTTACCATTTGTTCCAAATTGTCATACGCACGATAAAGCGGATACGTTAAGTCTTGGGTTCCACCAATAACAATAGGTATAATCTTCCTCTTTAATAAATTGGAAATCACTTGCTTTAAAGCAAAATAAGTGTCATTAATTGAATTTCCAGCTACAATATCACCCAAATCAGCTATGGAAGCATCCCAATTTCCAGGAAACAAGCCATACAATTCTTTTCGAATAGAGGACAATTCAACATTCGTATTATGGTTCTTATCCCCACGTTTGTCTAAAACACCAAGTATTGCAATTTTAATTTTATTCAAATCAGGAAAGTCCTCTTTAGTATGTAATACTACTTTACTTCCAAGTTGCTGAGATGAAAATCCCTTGATTAATTGACGAATTTCATCGTCTAAAGGTTTTAGAAAATCAAATTCCATATTATTTCTTTTTAGCAACAGCTTTCTTTGTAGCAGGTTTTTTAGCCGTTGTTCCCTTTTTTGCTGGTGTTTTTTTGGCGGGTGTTTTCTTGGCTATCATTTCCTGAACTTCCTCCAATGTTAATTTTGAGGCGTCAATATCTTTACTTAGCTCAATTTTTATTTTACCTTTCGTTATTTCAGATCTTCCCCATCGTGCTTTTTGAACCAAAATCCCTTCCGCTTCCCAGTTATGAATCACCTTATCGATATTCTTTTGTAATTTATCTTCAATCAATTCTTCAATATCAGATGGAGATAAATTATCAAAATTGTATTTTTTGCTAACATTAATAAAAATTCCGTCCCATTTAATAAAAGGACCAAAACGACCTGTTCCTTTTTGAACGGCTTCTCCTTTATACACAGCAATTGGCGCGTCAGCTTGAGCTTTATCATCAATTAATTCTTGTGCTCTCTCTAAAGTTATATCAAGTGGATTTTCTCCTTTTGGCAAGGAAACAAACGCACTCCCGAAGCGTATGTATGGCCCAAAACGACCGTTGCTTACCTCAACTTCTTCTCCTTTATAGGTACCCAAGTTTTTTGGCAATAAGAATAAATCCAATACTTCTTCTAAGGTTATATTTCCAATATTTTGCTCATTCATTAAACTAGCAAATTTTTTATCTTCATCATCGGCTGCACCAATTTGAGCCATTGGGCCAAATTTACCTAAACGAACAGAAACTGGCTTTCCTGATTCTGGATGTTTTCCTAAAATTCTTTCGCCGCTTTCTCTATCGGCATTAGCTTCTACGTCTTTCACCGTTGGGTGAAATTTATCGTAAAACTCTTGCATCATAGTAGTCCAGTTGATGTTTCCTTCTGCAATTTCGTCGAAATCTTGTTCCACTTTGGCAGTAAAATTATAATCTAAAATGTTTTCGAAATTTTTAACTAAAAAATCAGTAACAATAGTACCGATGTCTGTTGGTACTAATTTCCCTTTATCGGAACCTGTATTTTCTTTCAGCAATTTCTCACCTACTTTTCCAGATTGCAAAGTCAATTGCGAGTAATTCCGTTCTTGACCTTCTAATGTTCCTTTCTCCACATAATTTCTGTTGATAATCGTAGAAATTGTAGGGGCATAAGTGGACGGACGACCAATACCTAATTCTTCTAGTTTTTTTACCAAAGAAGCTTCGGTGTATCTTGCCGCAGCACGTGAATATCTTTCGGTAGCTGTGATATAATTATTTTGCAATTTTTCGTTGACTTTCATTGCAGGCAACATTCCTTCTTGCTCATCATCATCGTCATCATTTCCTTCCAGATATACTTTAAGGAAACCTTCAAACTTAATTACTTCACCGGATGCTGTAAATGTTTCACCGTGATTACTAGCCTCAATTTTCACGTTGGTACGTTCTAATTCGGCATCACTCATTTGCGAAGCTAAGGTTCTTTTCCAAATCAAATCATACAAACGGGCTTGGTCTCTATCAATATTCACAGTATGGCGTGACATATCGGTTGGGCGAATTGCTTCGTGAGCTTCTTGTGCTCCTTTACTTTTATTGACAAAAGTTCTAGGTTTAGAAAACGCCGCACCATACGATTTTATGATTTCAGCTTGAGCGGCTTCCATAGCATCTTTCGACAAGTTCACACTATCGGTTCTCATATAAGTGATGAGTCCCGCTTCGTACAATCGTTGCGCCAGTTGCATGGTAATTCCAACAGGTAAATACAATTTACGAGCAGCTTCTTGTTGCAAAGTCGAAGTGGTAAAAGGGCCAGTTGGTGATTTTTTGGTTGGTTTTGTTTCTAAATCCGAAACTTTATAAGTAGAGCCGATATTTTTATTCAAGAAATCTTCGGCTTCTTTTTTGGTGTTAAAATTTTTAGGCAGTTTGGCTTTGAATGTTTTTCCAGCTTCGTTCGTAAACTCGGCAACGACCGAATAAGATGCAACGGCTTTAAAATTCTGGATTTCTCTTTCTCGTTCAACAATCAAACGAACGGATACCGATTGAACTCGCCCTGCTGAAAGTCCGCCTTTTATTTTTCGCCACAAAACAGGCGATAATTCATAACCTACCAATCGATCTAAAACGCGTCGCGCTTGTTGGGCATTGACCAAATTATAATCGATTTCGCGTGGATTGTCAATAGCCTTTAGAATGGCAGTTTTGGTAATTTCGTGAAAAACAATTCTCTTAGTTTTGTTTTTATCTAAATTCAATTCTTCGGCAAGATGCCAAGAAATAGCTTCTCCTTCACGATCCTCATCCGAAGCCAACCAAACCATATCGGCTTTTTTCGCAAGTCCTTTAAGTTTAGTAACCAAGGCGCGTTTATCCGCAGAAACTTCGTATTTGGGTTTAAATCCATTTTCCACATCCACTCCAATTTCTTTAGAAGGCAAGTCGGCAATATGCCCATAACTGGACTCGACTTGGTAATCGCTTCCCAGAAATTTTTCGATTGTTTTTGCCTTTGCAGGGGACTCAACGATAACTAAATTCTTTGCCATAGGTATGTTTTTGTTGGACAAAAGTAGCAGAATTTTTTAAATATTGGGTATTTGGAGATTTTAAAAATGATTTTAATCGATGAATTGTAGGTTTTGAACGATTGAATTCCTTTGAATTTTGATAAATAAGTTTCCCCTATTTTTTCATCTTCAAAAGTTATCTTTGTTGAAAACAATAAGCTAAAATTTAATTAAATGAATAATTTTAATGAAAGATTAAAAGAAATTCCTAATATAATTGAAAGTTCAATCATATTAAAAAACCCAAACTCGCCTATTAAAATATTTAGAGGGAAATTTCAATTAATTAATTCTGAACGTAATATTAAAATAAACGTTGAAGGCAAAATAACTTTTGAATGGTTTCCTAGTTATGGGTGCTTCTTTATGGGTAATATTAGTGTTGTCGATTTTGATAAATTCATTCAAACGCCATATATTTCATACAAAGTGATCGTCAATGAAATTGATTTAGGCAATGCTTTTATACACAAAACAAAAACTTGTACATCTTCAGATAAAGCAATAATCAAAGGAATTTTCGAATACAAAGTTTTAGTCGGAAAAAAATGGAGCTAATCGATGAGATAATCTTTTCAATTCCTAATTTAATGGATATCTCTGGAGAGGTTGTAAAAAAAATAAGTTCAACGAAAACCACGACAACTTGTTCTAGAATTTTAGTTGATAATCAAAAATGGAAAATTATTATTGATAAAAGCCTAGAGTATAATAAATTAAAAGATGAACTTGAAATTGTCGGAGGATATAACATTTTGTATACTGGAAAAATTAGTTTAATAAATAACAATAAATTCACTTATGAAGAAAGTGAAGAAATAATAAACTGTTTAGATCAATTTTTAAGTTTTATTAATGGAAGAAGAATTTCAGCTTTATTTTTAGAGGGATATAATAATGAAATTAAAATATGGTCTGATTATTCTCCAAAATCAACAGACACTTTTAAAAATATCAAATCTAGTTTCCATTATAGAAATATATTTAGTTTAGATGTAATGTGGAAAGAATTTAGTTCTATTTGGGAAGCAAATGATGGCAAAGATTTTTTAACATCAATAATCCATTGGTATATAGAATCAAATAATCAAGCTGGTTTAATTGATGGATCAATAATTATGGCACAAGCTGGATTAGAAAAATTATATTATTGGATATTTAGACAAGAAAAAAATCACCCAAACGATACACCTGAGAAATTAAGAAAATTAATAAAACATCTAAATATAGATGAAGTTGGTGCCATACTACGTTTCAACAATCTAAAAGATTTTTACATAAATATTAAAAAAACAGAACACAGAGACATTGCAGGAGCCATAACAACAATTCGGAATGATATTATGCACCCAAAAGAAACTTTTAAAATTACTCCAGAAACTAAACACGAAGCATGGCAAATTTGTCTATGGTTAATTGAAATAACTTTACTTAAAATATTAAACCATAAAGGGAAATATTTTGATAGAGCAAGAGGAAAAGACATTGAATTTAATAATCTAATCCCCTAGCCCGGATTACAGTATAAAGTCCGGAGAAAAAAAAAGTAAAAGTTTCTTGTTCTAAAAAAAGCGACCAACGGAAGCTCATTTTAGGACTTTGGAAACTTTACTTTTTTGCGAGGACTTGTAACGAAAAGCGGGAAATTGCTTCTAAAAATGCAACTGCTTAAAATCACTTAAAATACTGTTAATTCTTCATCTGACATCTTGTCATATTTATTGAAATTGCTATATCTTTGCACTTTGCAAAAATGAAATGGAAAAGAGTATTGAAGAAAGCAAGCAAGGCGAAAGCCTCGTCCTAGAAAATAAACCGGAGAACACTAAAAAACTCTTTATAGAAAGTTACGGCTGTGCGATGAATTTTTCGGACAGTGAAATCGTGGCTTCTATTCTGTCGTCAAATGGCTATAATACAACGCAAATCCTTGAAGAAGCCGATTTGGTTTTGGTAAACACCTGTTCTATTCGAGACAAGGCAGAGCAAACCATTAGAAAACGACTGGAAAAATACAATGCCGTAAAGCGGATTAATCCAAAGATGAAGGTGGGCGTTTTGGGCTGTATGGCAGAACGTTTGAAAGAAAAATTTCTAGACGAAGAGAAAATTGTAGACCTCGTTGTAGGTCCCGATGCCTATAAAGATTTACCAAATTTACTAGAAGAAGTCAATGAAGGTCGAGATGCAATCAACGTAATTTTGTCTAAGGATGAAACTTATGGTGACATTTCACCCGTTCGATTGATGAGTAATGGAATCACAGCTTTAGTTTCTATTACCCGTGGTTGCGATAATATGTGTACGTTTTGTGTAGTGCCTTTCACTCGCGGAAGAGAACGCAGTCGTGAACCCCAAAGTATCATTTCCGAAATTCAGGATTTGTGGGACAAAGGGTTTAAAGAAATTACGCTTTTAGGACAAAATGTAGATAGCTATTTATGGTATGGCGGCGGACTTAAAAAAGATTTTGTCAACGCCAGTGAAATGCAAAAAGCTACTGCATTAGATTTCAATCAATTACTCGAAATGGTAGCGGTTGGTTTTCCTAAAATGAGAATCCGATTTTCAACTTCCAATCCGCAAGACATGCACGAAAGTGTGTTGCACGTGATTGCTAAATACGTTAATATTTGCAAACACATACATTTGCCTGTTCAATCTGGAAGCAATAGAATACTCAAAGAGATGAATCGTTTACACACTCGGGAAGAATACATGACTTTGATTGATAAAATCAGGACTATTATTCCTAATTGTTCTATTTCTCAGGATATGATTGCTGGTTTTCCTACGGAAACAGAAGAAGATCATCGAGACACTTTATCCTTAATGGAATATGTGAAATACAATTTTGGTTATATGTATTCCTATTCCGAACGCCCAGGAACATTAGCTGGACGTAAAATGGAAGACGATGTAACCGAAGAAATCAAAGCAAGAAGATTACAAGAAATTGTCGACTTGCAACAAAAACATGCTTGGTTACGCTCTGAAGAATTTATTGGAAAAACCGTCGAAGTTTTGGTCGAAAAAGTGTCAAAAAAATCAATTGAAGAATTTTCGGGCAGAAATTCACAAAGTATTACCGTTGTTTTTCCAAAAGAGAATTATAAAATTGGTGATTTTGTAAACGTAAAAATTACCAGTTGCACCAGCGGAACTTTAAAAGGAGAAGCGGTTGGTTTGAGTGAAATGAATTAAGAAAAGTTTCAGGTTTCAGGTTTAAAGTTGCACGTTGTAGAAAGAACTTTAAACTTTAAACAAAGAAAACTTTAAACAAAAAACTATGGAAACAGTTCAATCAATAAAACAACGATTTGAAATTATCGGGAATGACCCGAAACTCAATCGTGCAATAGAAAAAGCCATTCAGGTGGCACCAACTGATATTTCAGTATTGGTTGTTGGCGAAAGTGGGGTTGGAAAGGAAAGTATTCCAAAAATTATTCATTCTCTTTCGCACCGAAAACATGGGAAATACATTGCAGTAAACTGCGGAGCTATTCCTGAAGGAACGATAGACAGTGAACTTTTTGGTCACGAAAAAGGGTCTTTTACGGGAGCAACAAGCACACGTGAAGGCTATTTTGAAGTTGCCAATGGTGGCACAATCTTTTTGGACGAAGTTGGCGAATTGCCTTTGACAACTCAAGTGCGTTTGCTTCGAATTCTTGAAAACGGAGAGTTCTTAAAAGTAGGTTCGTCACAAGTACAAAAAACAAACGTTCGCATAGTAGCAGCAACCAACATAAATTTATTTGATGCTATCGAAAAAGGAAAGTTTCGCGAGGATTTGTATTACCGTTTAAGTACAGTAGACATTACTTTGCCTCCTTTGCGAGACCGAAAAGAAGACATACATTTATTATTTCGAAAATTTGTTGCCGATTTTGCCCATAAATACAAAATGCCACCAATAAAACTGGACGATACTGCCGTTTTTTTATTGCAAAAATTTCGTTGGAGCGGGAACATCAGACAATTACGCAATGTTGCGGAACAAATTTCAATCTTAGAAATCAATCGTGATATTTCAGCAACTACATTACAAACGTATTTACCCGAAGAAGGAAGTAATTTACCATCGGTCATAAAAAACAAAAAGAACGATAGTGAGTTTAATACCGAAAGAGAAATCTTGTACAAAGTCCTTTTTGATATGAAAAGTGACTTACATGATTTAAAAAAATTAACCTTAGAATTAATGCAAAACGGTGTAGCAAATGCAAAAGAAACGAATGCAAATTTGATTAAAAAAATATATGGTTCTAATGAAGATGACAGTGAAATTTATTTTGAAGAAGAACCAACTACAGCCGTTATAGCTTCACAAACTGAGAGTAACAACTATCAAATACAAGAAGATAATTATCAGTTTACCGAAAGTATAGAGGAGGAAGAAGTACTCCGACTAGAACAAAAGGAAATTGAAATGATAAAAAAATCATTGGAAAAAAATAAGGGAAAACGTAAATTAGCAGCCGATGAACTAGGGATTTCTGAGCGTACACTTTATCGAAAAATAAAACAGTTTGATTTGTAAAAAATAATTTCCAAATTCCAACTTTGAAAATTCATATATTTGAAAAATCATTATAAATTTCAAATAAAAATTGAAATTTACTTACCATCTCATGAGAAAAACATATCCTTTTTTAATTCTGATTTTATTATTTACAATAAGTAGTTGTTCTGTTTACAACTTTACTGGCACGGGTAAAATTGACGCAAAAACATTTCAAGTAAACTATTTTCAAAACAATGCCGAGTTAATTGAACCCGGAATAGAGCGAACTTTCACACTTCAACTTCAAGATATCCTACTAAATCAGACAAATCTTAATTTGGTTCAAACTGGAGCTGATTTATCCTATGAAGGAGAAATAACAAACTATAACATCAGTCCGATGACTGCAACAGCCGACCAGCAAGCGGCTCAAAACAGACTAAACATTACTATAAACGTGAGATACACCAATAAGAAAAAGGAAACCGATGATTTTGAAAAAACATTTAGCTTTTTTTATGACTATCCCGCAAACCAACAACTTACAGGCACTATTTTGAACAATGCTTTGAAAGAAATTTTCGAAAGAATAACTCAAGATATATTTAATGAATCATTAGCAAAATGGTAATTTATGTTGATTCGGTTATTTGTTGATTCGGTTAAATCGGAACACAAATAAACGATTAAACAAATAAACTAATACCCATTATGAACATAACCGATTTTACTTATTTGATTAATAAACCCGAAGCAGTCAACCAAAAACAAAGTGACGCATTGGAAAAAGTACTTATTGAATTTCCGTATTTTCAGAGTGCAAGAGCTTTGCAGCTAAAAGGATTATACAATCAAGACAGTTATAAATACAACAATGCTTTAAAAGTTACTGCAACACACACAACCGATAGAACTGTACTTTTTGATTTTATTACTTCGAATACTTTTGTTGCGGTTCAAAAAGGATTATACGACAAAAAAGTACAGGAACTCCTGAACATTGGCGTTGTAGATCATGAAATAATAAAATCAGAGTTAAGTATTGAAACCAAAACAAACACATTAGAACAGTCGATACTCTCCTCAATAAAAGAGGCTTCAGAAATTGATAAAGAAGCAAAAACAGTTGCTGAAAAATTAGAAATAGGCAAACCTTTGGATTTTTCAACAAACGAAAAACATTCTTTTCAAGAATGGCTACAACTTTCCAGAATACAACCTATAGTTAGGGAAACAGAAATAAAAAACGTTTCAGAAAACACAATTTCAGACTTAGATAAAAGAAAAAAAGCAGAAATAATTGATAAATTTATTGAGTCTAGCCCAAAAATTCCGCCTATAAGACTGGAAGATAAAGCTACACCTATTAAAGAATCAAATGAAATCGAACAGCATTATTTGATGACCGAAACACTGGCAAGAGTCTATTTGGAACAAAAAAAATACCAACGTGCCATACAAGCTTATGAAATATTAATTTTGAAATATCCAGAAAAAAGTAGTTTCTTTGCAAACCGTATTTCGGATATAAAGATTTTACAACAAAATAATACATAAACAATGAGTACATTTTCAATTTTTTTAGTTTTAATAACAATCGTTTGCTTTCTATTGATAGTCGTAATTATGGTACAAAACCCTAAAGGAGGCGGATTATCATCAACTTTAGGAGGTTCTCAAATGCTAGGTGGTGTTCAAAAAACCACTGACTTCTTAGATAAAAGCACTTGGACATTAGCGACAGCATTAATTGTTCTTATTTTACTCTCTAGTTTGAGTTTCGGAGGCTCATTAAGCGATACCGATTCAAAAATTATTGACAAAACAGAAACTGCTACAACTCCAGCGAAAGCAGCACCAGCTACTGAACCTGTAAAAAAATAGTTTATTTCAAAATAATATTGAATGCCAGCCTGTCAAAGCTGGCATTTTTTTTAAGCAAAATTGTCAGTTTATATCACTTGGCATAATTTCTGAAAATCAATTTTCATCATTAATTTATAACAAAACATTTTATTATGGCTTTAAATATTAAACCCCTTTCAGACCGAGTTCTTATTGAACCTGTAGCTGCTGAAACAAAAACTGCTTCAGGAATTTTTATTCCAGACACGGCAAAAGAAAAACCACAAAAAGGAACTGTTGTTGCCGTTGGGAAAGGCACGAAAGAACATGAAATGACAGTGAAAATTGGAGACTCTGTTCTTTATGGAAAATATGCCGGAACTGAATTGAAATTAGAAGGAAAAGACTATTTGATTATGCGCGAGGATGATATACTCGCTATAGTCTAAGCCCACCAACCCCCGAAGGGGGAATTCTCAACAAATAAACACACACAAAACTTGAAACTTTAAACTTTCAAACTTTAAACAAAAAAAAATGGCAAAAGATATAAAATTTGATATTGAAGCACGTGACGGATTAAAACGTGGAGTAGATGCATTAGCAAATGCAGTAAAAGTAACTCTAGGACCGAAAGGACGTAATGTAATTATTGGAAAATCTTTTGGTGGACCAACCGTTACCAAAGATGGTGTTACTGTTGCAAAAGAAATAGAATTGAAAGACCCATTAGAAAATATGGGTGCTCAAATGGTGAAAGAAGTGGCTTCTAAAACCAACGATTTAGCGGGTGACGGAACTACAACTGCCACCGTTTTGGCGCAAGCCATCGTAAAAGAAGGGTTGAAAAACGTAGCTGCAGGAGCCAACCCAATGGATTTGAAACGAGGAATTGACAAAGCCGTTGAAGCAATTGTAGCTGATCTTGCCAAACAAGCAAAAGTAGTAGGAAGTGATTCTGATAAAATCAAACAAATTGCTTCTATCTCTGCAAATAACGATGAAGTAATCGGTGAACTGATTGCTAATGCTTTCGCAAAAGTGGGTAAAGAAGGTGTAATCACCGTTGAGGAAGCCAAAGGAACAGATACTTATGTAGATGTTGTAGAAGGAATGCAATTTGACAGAGGCTATTTATCTCCATATTTTGTGACTAATCCAGAAAAAATGGAAGTAGAATTAGATAGCCCATACATTCTTTTGTATGACAAAAAAGTTTCTTCTCTAAAAGAATTATTACCCGTTTTAGAACCCGTAGCACAATCTGGAAAACCATTATTGATTATTGCTGAAGATGTAGATGGTGAAGCATTATCAACATTGGTAGTAAACAAATTGCGTGGCGCTTTAAAAATTGCAGCTGTAAAAGCACCTGGTTTTGGAGATCGTAGAAAAGCAATGCTAGAAGATATTGCTATCTTAACTGGTGGAACTGTAATTTCTGAAGAAAGAGGGTATACTCTTGAAAACACGACTATCGAAATGTTGGGAACTGCAAAAAGAGTAACCATCGACAAAGACAACACTACAATTGTAAGTGGCGCTGGCGAAGCTGACATGATTAAAAATCGTGTGAATCAAATTAAAGGTCAAATGGAAACGACGACTTCTGACTATGACAAAGAAAAATTGCAAGAACGTTTGGCTAAATTGGCTGGTGGAGTTGCAGTTTTATATGTTGGTGCAGCTTCTGAAGTGGAAATGAAAGAGAAAAAAGACCGAGTTGACGATGCGCTTCACGCTACTCGTGCCGCTGTCGAAGAAGGTATTGTTGCTGGTGGAGGCGTTGCTCTATTGAGAGCAAAAAATGCTCTTGCAGCCTTAAAAGCAGACAATGCAGACGAAGCAACAGGAATCCAAATTATTTCTCGCGCCGTAGAATCTCCTTTGAGAACAATTGTAGAAAACGCAGGCCTTGAAGGCTCTGTTGTAGTTGCAAAAGTCGCTGAGGGTTCTGGAGATTTTGGTTACAATGCCAAAACAGACGAATATGTTGATATGCTAAAAGCGGGTATTATCGATCCTAAAAAAGTAACACGTATCGCATTAGAAAATGCGGCTTCGGTTGCAGGAATGATACTGACTACGGAGTGTGCATTAATTGATATTAAAGAAGAAAATGGTGGAAACCATCATGGTGGCGGAATGCCAGGGATGATGTAAAATTATTTAGAAAATAAAATATTTTTTGTAAAAATCCATTCCTTAGAAAGAATGGATTTTTTTAGTTCCATATTAGAAATGAATTTACTACTTTAGCTACAATTAATAAAAAATGTAAAGATGAAATTACTATTCCCCTTTTATTGCTTTTTCCTTTGTTTCAATTGCTTTTCTCAAGCACCAAATAATCAAGAAAAAATTAAAACGCTTCTAGATAATTATTTTTTGGATGACAGAGAAATCATTCATGTACAATTTAGTAAAAATTTGTATTTGAATAATGAAGACATTGCTTTCAAAGGATATGTTTTTAGTAAAAACAATAATGCTCCTCATTTAACTACTACTAATATTCAATTAGTAATCTACAATGAGCAACAAGAAGTAATTCAAAAACAACTTCTTTATACTACAAATGGAATGTTTTTGGGAGGAATTCATCTGAATAAAAATTTTAAAACAGGCAAATACCTCTTTCATTTTTATACCAATTGGATGAATAATTTCAAAGAAGACGATTCCTTTTCGCAAACCATAGAAATTCATAATATTGAGGAGCCATTAAATATTGGAGGAAACGAACCCAATTATAAAACTGCCCAAATAACTTTTTTCCCAGAAGGAGGTACTATTATTGATGGTATTAATAACAGTATTGGTGTAAAAATTACAGACTGTAATAATAAAGGAATAGAATTGAATAACATCTTAATTTTTGACTCAAAATCAAACGAAGTATCTCATTTCAATACAAATAAAATGGGTAATGGTATTTTTTATCTTTCAGCAGATATAAATGAGAAATATACTTTAAAAATAGAATCCAATGAATTGACCAAAAGTCAAGATTTACCTGAAGTAAAAGCAACAGGAATTGCCATTTCATACAACAATAATTTACCGAACAACAAATTGGCAATTGCTGTAAAAACGAACGAAAAAGGAGTTGAATTACACCAAAATAAAAAATTTAACCTATTAATTCAGCAAAACGGATATTCTGTTTTAAAAGAAATCAATTTTGATAATAAGCAAAATGAACAAGTGTTGCTTATTGATAAAAATTATTTACTGAATGGAGTAAATTCTCTTCGCCTTATTGACGAGAATATAAATGAAATCTCAGAACGATTAATCTATAATTATGGAACAACAAAACCCAAAATTAATCTTGATGCAAAAGCGGTTGTCAATGATAGTATTGTACTAAATGGATTTACAAATTTGACAAAAGCCCATATTAGTACTTGCATTCTTCCAGAAAAAAATATCGGTTTAGAAAATAAACGTTCAATTCTAGGTACTTTTTATTTGAATACTTATTTAGAAAATCCAGAAGAAGACAACTACGCCTATTTTGACCCAGAAAATAAGAATAGTAAAAGAGATATGGATGCATTGATGCACGTTCAAGCGAAAAGTAAATTACTTTGGGAAAACATTAAATCGAATCCTCCAATACTGAATTACAAATTCAACAAGGGAGTTACTATAAGTGGCGCCATTAAAAATAAAATTAATGTCAATGAAATAAACACATTGGCAATGATATCTATCAAAAATAAAGTTTTTGAAAATTTAAAAGTGGAAAAAGACAACACTTTCAAATTAGATAATTTTTATGTGCAAGACTCAACAGTTTATGTTTTTCAAATGGAAAACGAAAGAAAACAAAAAAAATTCACTGAGTTAACAGCTCAAGTTTTAAACTATCAAACAAATTTCAATTTGCCTATTCGTTTTATTAAAATGAAATGTCCAATTGAAAAAAAATCTGAGGGTACCACAATTTTTTCTGAATTTAAATTCAACAAAAACGACATAAGTCTTGAAGAAGTAATTATAAAGAAAAAGAAAAAAGAAGTGTTTGTTCATAATGTTGGAACGAACATTAGCGCTAGAGCATTTAAAATTGGCGAAACCGACTTTGGAACTATTTTAGACTTTATTGGCAGAAATGGCTATAGGACTGGAGTAAGCAGTAGCAACGAGGCATTTATAAAGGGCACTCGAGATTCTTTTTTAGGGGGTTCGCCTGAGGTGTTTGTAGATAATGTTTTCCTTTTTGACTTCAATTTGTTGTTTGATCTAGATATAGATACTGTCGACGAAATTTATATTGACAAAAGTGGTATTGGAAGTACTCGACAAAACTCTTCGGGTACTATCAAAATTTATCTTAAAAGAGGCAAAGAAAATAGTCAATATATATCAAAATATGCTTCATTTATTGCAACAGGTGGTTTTAGTAAAAACATTGCATTTAAGAACTCAACTTTCTTCAGCTCAAAAGAATTTAATGCGTTTGGCACCTTAAACTGGACTCCTAATACTACTCTTAAAGAAAATGAAATTTTCCAAATGAAGTTTCCAAAAGGCAAACAGGATATAATTCAAGTCTTAATCGAAGGATTTTCAGAAGATGGTCAACTTATTTCTGAAATCAAAAAAATTCCTGTTACAACTCTTTAAATCAAAAAATCCGAAGTTTTTAGCTTCGGATTTTGAATTTTTATATGTGAATTCTTTTTTTCAATAGCTTAAACAAAACTGGTAGTGTGGTTATAAGCACAATACCAATGACAATAAATTCTATATGCTCTTTCAAATCTATTCCAAATTTAGCAATGAATAAAGCCGACAAATAATGTCCTGAAAGAATCATACTAAAAGACCAAAGAATAGAACCCACTATATTATTAAACATAAACTTTTGTTTATTCATCGAAGAAATTCCAGCAACTATTGGTGCAAAAGTTCTGAAAATAGGCAAAAACCTGGCGAAAATAATAGCTTTTCCACCATACTTATCGAAAAAATCTCTAGCTTGTAGCAAGTATTTTTCTTTGAACCAAAAAGTATCTTGTTTTTTGTAGAGATAAGCTCCTCCTTTTACTCCAAACCAATACCCTATCATATTCCCAAATATACCAGCAATAGAAACTAAAGAAGCTAATAAAACTACATTAATAAAATCATTACCAACTGATATTTGTTGGGTTAATAGTTCGCTATAAATACCCGCCAAAAACAAAAGACTATCTCCGGGGAGAAAAAATCCTGCAAACAAACCTGTTTCGGCAAAAATGATAAAAAGTATAACCAATAACCCTATTTTAATACCTCCTAATTCCATCAATATATAAAATTCAGGATTTAGTAATTGCTTCCAATCAAAACTATTCATAAAATTATTTTAAAATTTGACGTGAAAGTAATTATAATTTGGCAAAACAGCACTATCAACCACACTCAATTCCCTTTTTTAATAAATATTTAATAAATCAAGCTTTGCTTTGCAAATTTTTAGAAACATTAAAAAAATAATTTCAAGACAAACCGAAACGCTTATTCCTTTGAAACTTCCCTATCGTATTTGCAACAGCTGTGAAGGTTGTCATAATCTTCTTGGGTGGCTTTTAAATCATCTGTGTCGTGACCCACTTTTGCAATGGCTTTTTTAACTGCTACAATTGATGTTTTTTCTTCATTAATTGTCAAAGTCAGATTGTGACTCTCAATACTCCAACTCGCCGATTTTACACCTTTGACTGAAAAAGCAGCTTTTTGAATCCGATTTTGACATTGTTCGCAAGTACCATTAACAAAAATAGTGTGTTTTGCGTTTTTGTTCTTTACCTCTTGTGCCTGTGCAGAAAGTGTTACTACCAATAACATCATTCCTAAAAATACATTTTTCATCTTATTTGTTTTTAATTGTTATTATTTTATTTTAAATCGTAATCCTGCATAATACATTTGTCCAAAAACTGGTGCATATAAAATCGAAGCATCAAAATTAGTTCCAAAAGGACTTTCGATACCAAGAATTGCTTTTTTCTGGGTATAGTTTCCAATATTTTCTCCTCCAATATACATTTCAAATACAGCTGAAAAAGTTCGAGTAATTTGAGTATTCATCAAAGAATAAGAAGGAGAATATTCAGGCAACCTATCATTTATTGGATTAGTTTCCGTATTTGGTAATCGCTGTACTCCCATCCAATTATAAGTAAAATCAAATTTCCATTGTTTACCCTTTTCTTTGATATGAGTTTCGAAAGCTAGATTCGCAAAAAATCGATGTTTGGCTTGCAATGGTCTTTCGAATCTTCCATTCGCATAATCAGTTTGAATATCGTAGTATTTGTAGGCAGTTCGCAAATCCAAGTGTTTTATCAACTCAAGATTAAAGTCCAATTGCAAACTATTAGCATACGATCTTCCTTTTAGATTATAAAAATTAGCTTGTTGTGGACTTTGGTACAAATCTACCACGACTTGACTTGTAAAACTGGTCCTGTAAAAATCGAAACCAACATCCGCTTTTTTACCGAAAAAGAAAAACCCTTGCGAAAAACTCAAACCATAATTCCAGGCGATTTCAGGATCTAAACCATAAATCTTTCCGTTAGAATCAAGAATAGTTAAAGCCCTTGAACTTGCAAAAAGAGATTGATTTTCGGCAAAAATATTGGCAGACCGTTTCCCTCGTCCTCCCGAAGCGCGTAAAACTCCTTTGTTCCAAGGATTGTAACGAATATGAAATCTAGGTGTTACGAAAAAACCCAAACGATTGTGATTGTCAACACGTCCTCCAGCGATAAGACTAAAATTAGAACTGTTATCATAAGTGTATTCAAAAAATGCTCCTAGAGAAGTATCAATTCTACTATAATCCGTCAAAGCAACAAATTCTTGGTATTGGTCGTAAGTGAAATTTAAACCCGTAGCAAATTTATTCATCGTATTGTTGATAATAGAATTGAAAATTAAGTTAGAATAATAACTGTTTTGTTTGATGTTATAACTTTTTAAGCCAAAATACGATTCTTGATTATGACTGTTATATGCGTTTTGAAAACCAAAACTTTGATAGGGCATATCTGGAAAAACATAGCCTAATTTTGTAGAAATATCAAAACGTTCGGTATTGATTTCGGAACCCCAAAAAGTGGTAAATCCTCTGTCTTTATTTGGGTCAAAATCAGTTTCACCTGTTTGCTTTTTATCATTCATATACCGAAAATTGATAAAACTTACCCAGCCTTTTGTAGCATCAGTATATTGCCAACGATTCAAAACGTTGATTTGCTTAGCCAATGGATTATCAAGAAATCCATCGTCATTCATATCGTTCTTTGCAATTCTAGTGTTGCCGTGAACAAACAAACTACTCGCCCATTTATCAGAAAATTTGGTGTTGAAATGAGTGTTCAATTCAAAACGGCTATCCGTCGAACCATACACATTCAAAAAAAAGGGAATATTGCTAATGGGTTTGATTAATTCGGTGTTGATTTGCCCTGAAATACTTTCGTATCCATTGACAACGCTACCTGCACCTTTAGTGATTTGAATACTTTCGACCCAAGTCCCAGGTGTGAATGACAAACCATAAGCTTGTGAAGCACCTCGAACTGAAGGGATATTTTCTTCTGTAATCATCAAATAAGGGCTAGTCAAACCCAACATTTTTATTTGTTTTGTTCCTGTCAACGCATCCGAAAAATTGACATCGATGGATGGGTTAGTTTCAAAACTTTCGGCTAGGTTACAACAAGCGGCTTTAAGCAGTTCCTTACTTGTTAATGTGGTAGTATTTGTAGTGATTTTATAGGATTTGAGCAATCCTTTTTTATCAGAAGTGACTTTTACTTCTTGTAATGTATCTTGAGAATAGGTTCTAAACACACATAACAATGCTAATAAAAGTATTGAAAATTGTTTTTTCATTGTATAAATTTTAATGTTTTTAAAAGAAGTTTAATCCAATAATAACATTAAAATCAGGCGTAAAAAATAAATTGGTGGTATAACTTGAAGAGTGGTGGCGCTTGAGCATCACAATAGTAGGAATTACTATTTTGGGATTTAAAATGTATTTTTTTAGAAAACAGGAAAGGTTTCCATTCTTCAATAAATAATATAAAATCAGACAGAAACGAAAAGGAAGTAAAAGTTGTATTTTCTAATTTTTTCTGAAAATAAAACACTTTATCCTTGCAACAAGATGCTTTTTTTTCAAAAACACCACAGCAATTTTCTTCAGAACTAGTTGTTTGAAAGTCAGATTTTAAAGAAACATAAGCTATTTTTCCCCCACAATAATGCACATTAAAAGCCATCCCCACATTGGAAACCAATAGGAAAAAAGCTAATAATAAACAAATGTGTTTTTTGAATTTCATTTAACAAAAGTAAGCATTATAAAAGTAATTATTTCACAACAACTTCTTAATCTTTAGCAGTTTGGAATTGATAATAGAATGCTGGAAGAAATAATAATAAAAAAATAGGCTGAATCAAAAAACGACGAATGTAAAACAGGGTCATTTTATTAGGTTCATCAAAAAAATAGAGCGTAAAATAGAGCGTTATGATTAGCACCACAAAAAAAATGGCATATAGGAAACTAGAAAATTTAACTGCCTGAATATCTCTAAACAAAATGAATATTATCCCCAAAGACAGAATTGTATTTAAAAAATACCGAAATACCAATCCGAAAAACAATCGCATTGCATCTAATTTTGGCAAAGGCAAATTGTAAAAATCGGTTTTGTAATAATTCAAAAAGGGATCATAAAACAAGATGTCTTCATACCCTCTTATTATAATTAATAAAAGGATAAGAGGTATTGTTACAACAATCCTTAGTTTATGATTTAATATTTGTTGCTTTAGCATATGAAGAAAATTTACGAATCCAAACTATCCATAACATAAAAACAGCACCGTAAATAAACAATGGAAAAAAGACTCGATGCAAAATAGGCTCTTTTTCAGGAAAATAATATAATAAAACACACAAAATCGCTATTCGCAACATATTTAAAATATGTAGAAGTAAACTCCCTCCAATAATATATAAAACAGTAGTTTTGAATTTGCCTGAAAAAGCAATTATAAAAGAAGTGAATAATATAATAATACTAATACCATTACAACCTTCAATTATTCGGGCAATAAATATATTTTTATAAAAAAATTTAATACTTGGTTCCATGGAATCTGGAATAATTCCAGCATCATAATCAAAATAAAGCAAAATATCTTTGGTTTGTTTGGCTACTAACCGGGTAATTCCATCAATTTCAAATTTCTTAACATCGAATTTGTCAAGGTAATTTTCATACACAACACTAAAAAGCAAATAGCTTAATAAAAACTTTCCTAAGAAAAGTAAAAATGGTTTGTATAGAATTAGATACTTTTTCAAAGTGAGTAGTTAACAAGTTTCTATAAAAATAGGGGAAAAATTAAATTTAAAAAAACAAAAAACAAAAAAAAATGAAATTTGAACGATTACACCCAAAAATTATAGAAATTAGGTCAAATTCAGCACTTTCAAAAGATGAAAAACTACTTGCTATTTGCCAATTGCTTCATGACGCTGTTGACTATTACAACTGGGTTGGTTTTTATTTTGCCCATCATGAAACCCAAACTTTGCATCTTGGACCTTATGTTGGCGAACCAACAGACCATACTGTCATCCCTTTCGGAAAAGGGATTTGTGGTCAAGTAGCCCTTTCAAACTCAAATTTTGTGGTTCCTGATGTGGCGGCTCAAGACAACTATATTGCGTGTAGCTTTACCGTTAAATCCGAAATTGTCGTTCCACTTTTTGTAAATGGCGTCAACACTGGTCAAATTGATATTGACAGCCATGTCTTAAATCCGTTTACCGAAAGAGATGAAGGGTTTTTAGAGTTTGTTTGCTCAGAAATTTCGAAATTATATTAGAATTAGAGCAATTATTTTAACTAAATTTAGCTCCAATGGATACTGTTAAGATTAGATTAAAATTCAATGACACATAAAATGAAAAATAAAAATGCTAGTTTAGCATTACTATCATTAGTACTAATTTATATGGGGTACTATTACTGGTCAAAAGATCAAAGGGATAAATGGGCAAAAGAAGCTCCCGAGATAAGATACTCCGAAGCCAGAGAAAACCAAGTTTGGGGAGGAATACTGCGAGGGGATGATGCGGGTTTATTTTATGGAACTCCTTTATATGATTTAGCAAAGGAAATGTCGGGCATTTTCAACTTCAGTAATGATGCTAAAATAGCAAGACTTATTGGCGAAATACCTAAAGTGTATATTAACTATCAAGAAGAAAAATATGGAATGTCTATTGGACATTTTGCGCTAATGACAAACAATATGTTTGCTATACGAAAACTTCTCGATAGAGGTCTAAACCCTAACCTAATAGATAAAAGTGGTGATGCTATTATTATTCATATTAATGGTCCTTTTACTTCTAGATTACCAGAGAGTTTGGAAACTTTGAAGTATATGATAAAAAAAGGAGCTGATGTAAATTTGCATTCCCCAAAAGCATCATTAACAACTCCTTTGATTGAAGCGGCAAACAGTAATTTTGAGAATGTGAAAGTGTTAATTGAGGCGGGAGCAAATCCACATTTTATTGACAAATCGGCAGCTAGACCTTTTCAATCCGCTTTGAGTGCGGCTTTAGTTAATAGACGTATGAAAATCATAAATTATTTAATATTTGATCAAAAAGTGGATTTTAGAACATTAAAACATCCTATAACTTCAAAATTCCATCCGGGTGAATATCAAATATTATATAATCTTAGAGATTTACCTTTTGAGCTAAATACTAAAGAATATCAAGAAAAAATGAGATTAGTGGCTTATTTAAAAACCCAAGGTTTAGATTACTGGAACACACCGATACCTGAATATATCAAAACTAATCCTCATTACGGTAATAAAGAGTATTTAAGTAAGTATTAATCAAAAAATATTTAAGTTAAGGTGTTTTTGGCATCATTAACTCTGGCTCCCGACCGAATCCTTTCGTGTTCTCTAGCAGACTAAAGTAGTTATTTTTCAAAAACCTGTTAGCGTTCCTAACGCTAATAGGGTTTGTTTTTGGGACTCCTGCAAAGCGACTAAATTGCTAGCAAAAGTATTTACAACACCATGCTATTCTGTTTGTCACGCTGTAAGCGTCTCAAAAGTTATGGTGTTTATTATTTGGATGTTACTCAAAGTTGTCTTAAATCTAATTTTTCCTATTTCTTTTTTTGAAATTTAAAGTCTAAATCTTTTTTATTTGCTAAATTTGTTTACTTTTTATTGATTTTCGTTAAACAAAATAAAAAAGTCAAATTACTATGAAAAAAGAAAGACCTGACATTGTCGTATATTCTGAAGAAAAAGGATACAATGCGAGTAAGCTAGAATATTCGACATCGGTTGGTGCACCCGCAATCAAAATGGATAATGTTGTCGCTTGGAAAAGCAGAGGAATTCAAAATGTGAATAAAGAATTTGAACATAAATTCAACGAACTCAAATTAGAATATCAAAAACTAATGGAGGAATACAAATGGAATGATATCGTTTATAACGCAAAATTTTCGTTTGAACCTGTTATTGGAGAAATTTATCACATGTATATAGGTGAAGATGGCATTCATTTTTTATCTCTCATTTCTCCTCAAGAATGGAACAAAAAACACGTTGCGACTTTTAAGTTGAATAGCAACAAAAAATGGATTATTTTAGAACAAGATGAAAAAGTATCATTCTAAAAATTAAACTTAATACTTATTAACTCCACTAGTATGAAATCTAATATTTTTTAAGATTTTATACCATCAAAAAAATACAATGAAAAAACATTTTACCTACGAGTCAATAATGGAAATGCCTAAGCACCAAAAAACACATTTTATCAACAGTTTGGGTGGCTTCAAAAGTGTTTCTCTACTAGGAACGATAAATAAAATGGGGCAAACTAATTTGGCGATTTTTAGTTCTATTTTTCATATTGGAGCAAATCCTCCTCTAATTGCATTGATTTTTAGACCTAGCCCTCCTGAACGTGATACCCTAAGAAATTTATTGGAAACTGGTTATTACACTATCAATCACATTAACGAAGCAATATATAAACAAGCACATCAAACTTCAGCTCGATATGACGATACCATTTCTGAATTTGATGCAACCGGTTTACAAGCAGAATTTAAAAATAATTTCTTAGCGCCTTTTGTAAAGGAAAGTAACATTCAAATGGGAGTTGAATTCAAAGAAAGAGTTGATATTACGATCAACAATACCATTATGATAATTGGTCAAATCAAGGAAGTTTATGTTCCTGAAAATTGTATTAGCGAAGATGGATTTATCGACCTAGAAAAGTCAAATACAGTCACATGTTCAGGACTAGACTGCTATCACACCACCACAAAGTTAGACAGACTTAGTTATGCAAAACCAAATCTAGAAATCACATCACTACTTTAAATTTTGAAAAAAGAAACCATCAATATTGTTTGGTTCAAGCGGGACTTGCGTTTTATTGATAACGAAGCACTATTTCACGCACATCAATCCGAATTGCCTTTATTATTGGTTTATTGCTTTGAACCATCGGTTATGAATTATGATGATTCCGATGTACGCCATTGGCGATTTATATACGAATCGTTACAAGACTTGCAAAAGAAACTCGACGTTATAGAAGCAAAAATCTATATTTTTCAAAGTGAAATAAAGCTGTTATTTTCATCAATACTCGAACAATACGATATCAAAACGGTTTTTTCCCACCAAGAAATAGGCAATAAAATCACCTTCGATCGCGATATTCAGATGCAGGATTTTTTTCAGAAAAACAATATCGAATGGGACCAATTTCAAATGCATGGTGTCATTAGAAAATTGAAATCGAGACAAGATTGGGACAAACGCTGGGAAAATGTGATGCGTGGTGAAATCAAACAAATTGAATTAAAAGATTTAAAAATTGAAAGACTAGAAGGAAAAATCTACAACAGAATAAAAGGCGAAACACTTTCGAAAGAAATTACAACTCCAAATAAAAACTTCCAACAAGGTGGCGAAAATTTAGCTTGGCGTTATTTAGATAGCTTTGTTAAAGAACGCTATATAAATTATAGCAAACACATTTCGAAACCCGCTTTGAGTCGCAAGGGTTGCAGCCGTTTGTCGCCCTATTTGACTTACGGAAACATCAGTATGCGAATGATTTACCAATACACCAATCAACATTACGAAGAGTCGAAAAACAAGCGAGCGATTCTCAATTTTGTTTCACGACTGCATTGGCATTGCCATTTTATTCAAAAATTTGAAGACGAATGCCGTATGGAATTCGAAAATGCAAACCGTGCTTATGATGCGTTGGTCAAGCCAAAAAATGAAATCTATATCAAAGCTTGGCAAGAAGGCAAAACGGGTGTTCCAATTGTTGATGCTTGTATGCGATGTTTGGTTGCAACTGGATATATTAACTTCAGAATGCGAGCTATGGTAGTTTCGTTTTTTACGTTTAATTTATGGCAAGATTGGCGCGAATTGCATTTTTTGGCAAGGCAATTTTTAGATTATGAACCCGGAATTCATTACCCACAAATCCAAATGCAATCGGGAACAACAGGCATTAATACGATTCGGATATACAGCCCAATTAAAAACTCAGAAGAACACGATTCCGAAGGGGTTTTTATTAAACAATGGCTTCCTGAATTAGCAGAAATACCTATTTCGTTACTTCACGAACCTTGGAAAATGAATGAAATGGAACAACAATTCTACAATTGCGAAATTGGCACCGATTATCCATTTCCAGTAGTTGATATTGATGAAACTAGAAAATATGCCAGTGATATTGTATGGAGTTTTCGAAAAAAAGAGGAAGTTAAAGTAGAAGGAAAACGCATTTTACAAAAACACGTGAGCAATCCAAATTCTAAAAAGCGAATAACAAAACCAAAAAAAGCAACAAAATAAAATGGCGATATTTTTGAAAGCAAATTGGGAGAATATTATAATGGCAAATTACGAAATTGATCCCGAAATCCTGGAGCCATTCTTGCCAAAAGGAGTTCATTTGGATTTATTTGACGGAAAATGTTATGTGAGTTTGGTTGGTTTTATGTTCAAGAAAACTAGATTATTTGGTGTTACAATTCCATTTTTTGGCACTTTCGAAGAAGTAAATCTTCGGTTTTATGTGTATCGAAAAATTGGGAACGAAATAAGACGAGGCGTAGTTTTTATCGATGAAACCGTTCCGTTTCCAATTGTAGCCTGGATGGCAAATAAACTATACAAAGAACATTATACTGCCGTACCTACAAAACATCAAATAAACAATGAAGGCATACATCAGAAAATAAAATTTGAATGGAAGGCAAACAAGAAATGGAATAGTATTTATGTAGAGAATTCCAAAGACTCAAAAAAAATGATTGATTATAGTCTAGAACAATTTATCTACGAACATTATTATGGTTATACCAAAATTGATGCAGATAAAACCGAAGAATACAAATTGCAACATCCGAGTTGGAATACCTACAAAGTTTTAGATTATAAAATTGATTGCGATTTTGAAGCGATGTACGGCATAGCATTCTCGGTTCTGAACACCAAAAAACCGGAAGCTGTTTTCATTGCCGAAGGTTCATCGGTAAAAGTAGAATGGAAACGAAACCGATTAAATTTTGATGAATGAAGGGTGTAAAAAAACAAAATTTGCCAAGCAAGATATGCGTGGTTTGCCAAAAACCTTTCGCTTGGCGCAAAAAATGGGAAAAGGTTTGGGAGGAAGTAAAATATTGTAGCGATAAATGCAGAAGCAACAAGTAATTTAGATCTCCTGCAAGGTTTCAAAAACCTTGCAGGATAATCAGCAAATCAAATGTCAAAAACCTTAAGATTAATTCTCGGTGATCAACTTAACAGCAATCATTCTTGGTTTAACACCATCGATGAATCGGTTACTTATGTCTTCATGGAAATTCGTTCCGAAACGGATTATGCCACACATCATATTCAGAAAATTGTAGGCTTTTTTTCGGCTATGCAAGAATTTGCAAAAGAATTAGAATTAGAAAACCATCAAGTAATTTATTTTCATTTAAATGATTCAACCAATTTGCAATCTTTTAACAAAAACATTCAATATCTTATTGAAAAAGATAGATTCACCCATTTCGAATACCAATTGCCCGACGAATATCGATTAGATGTATTATTGAAAAATTTCTGCAAAACACTTGCCATTTCAACTTCGGTTTTCGATTCGGAACATTTTATGAGCACACGAGAAGAATTGGGTGAATTTTTTGAAGGAAAAAAATCGTTTCTGATGGAAAGTTTCTATCACATGATGCGAAAAAAACACCATGTTTTAATGCAAGGCGACAAACCATTGACCGGAAAATGGAATTATGATGGCGAAAACCGCAAAAAATTACCTAAAGACCATAAACCAACGCCGCCATTGGTTTTTAATAATGATGTTTCCAATATTTTTCAAGAAATTCAAAAAACCAACATCAAAACCATTGGAATTATTGATGCTAAAAATTTTGTTTGGCCCATCAATAGAAAGCAATCGCTGGAATTATTAGACTTTTTTGCAACCGAATGTTTAGCGCTTTTCGGAAGTTATCAAGATGCTATGACACCCAATGAATGGTCTTTATATCATGCTCGGCTTTCGTTTTCGATGAATTGTAAGTTAATTTCTCCTTCAGAAGTCATAAATAGAGTCATTCAAGAATGGGAAAATCGTCAAGATGAAATCGAATACAATCAATTAGAGGGTTTTGTACGCCAAATAATTGGCTGGCGCGAATACATGCGAGGGATTTATTGGAACAAAATGCCCGATTATGCTTCGATGAATTATTTCGATAATCAAAATAAATTACCTGAGTGGTTTTGGACAGGAAAAACCAAAATGAATTGTCTGAAAGACGCCATAAATCAATCCTTAAATTATGCTTATGCACACCACATACAGCGACTAATGATTACAGGAAATTTTGCACTTTTGGCGGGAATTCATCCTGACCAAGTCGATGCTTGGTATTTGGGAATTTATATAGATGCTATAGAATGGGTCGAAATTACCAACACGCGTGGTATGAGCCAGTTTGCCGATGGCGGAATTGTAGGCACAAAACCGTACGTTAGTTCAGCCTCTTATATTGATAAAATGAGTCATTATTGTGGAAGCTGTTATTACAAAAAAACAATAAAAACGGGTGAAAAAGCCTGTCCATTTAATAGTTTGTATTGGAATTTTTATGACAAAAACGAAGACAAATTAGGCAAAAACCCCAGAATAGGAATGATGTATAATGTGTGGCGGAAAATGCAACCCGATCACAAAGCAGCTTTATTAGAACAAGCCGATTATTATTTGAAAAATATAAATAGTTTATAATTAAAAGATTTAATAATTGAAAAATTTAAAGATTCTTCGAGGTTCTTAATTTTTCAATCTTTGAATTTTTCTATCTTTAAATCACTATGAAAACAGCAATTGTTTGGTTTAAAACCGATTTACGAATAGAAGATAATGAATCACTTATCAAAGCGATTGCGCAAAGTGATTTTGTAATTCCTGTGTATTGTTTTGACGATTCCCACTTTGAAAAAAATACTTATGGATTTGACAAAACTGGGAGTTTTAGAGCACAATTTTTATTAGAATCCTTACACGATTTAGACACGAATTTAAGGGTATTGGGTTCCCAATTATTAATTTTAAGAGGGAAACCTGAGGTCGAAATACCAAGAATCGCAAAAGAATACAATGCGAACAAAGTTTTTGCAAAACGGGAGGTTTCGTTTGAAGAAAAACAAACCGAAAAACGAGTTCAAAACGAACTTTTTAAATCAAGATGCGAATTCGAAACATCCAGCACTAGTACTTTATACCACGCCGAAGATTTGCCTTTTTCTATCAAAGATATTCCAGATGTGTTTAGCAATTTTAGAAAGAAAATCGAAAAAGATGCTACAGTTAGAGCCGTTTTCGAAAAGCCATTATCGATAAACTCACCAAAATTTCCCGAAAGTGTTTTGCCCACTTTAGCCGATTTAGGCTTGGAGTCCAAAACCATCGATTCTAGAGCCGCAATACAATTTAAAGGTGGCGAAACCGTAGCTATCAAAAGATTGAATCATTATTTTTTTGAAACAAAATGTTTGTCCAATTATAAAGAAACTAGAAACGGAATGCTAGGTGCAGATTATTCATCAAAATTCTCCGCTTGGCTGGCATTAGGTTGTATTTCGCCACGATTAATTTATCAGGAAATCAAAAAATACGAAGGGCAATTTGGGGCAAACGATTCGACTTATTGGTTGGTTTTCGAATTGCTTTGGCGGGATTTTTTTAGGTTTATGTTCAAAAAACACCAAACCAAATTTTTCTTGTACGATGGTATAAAAACCGAGAAAGTAAACTCAAAATCATTGAACGAAAAACTACTTTCACAATGGATAAACGGAACCACCAATTCTGATTTTATCAATGCCAATATGCTCGAATTGAAACTCACTGGCTTTATGAGCAATCGAGGTCGACAAAACGTAGCGAGCTATTTTTGCAACGAACTCAATATGGATTGGCGGTTTGGCGCCGCCTATTTTGAAGAGCAATTGATAGATTATGATGTTTGCAGTAACTGGGGAAACTGGGCTTATTTAGCTGGTGTTGGCAACGACCCAAGAGGACACCGATGGTTTAATATCGAAAAACAAGCCAGCGATTATGACAAAAATAAAGTGTTTAGGAATTTGTGGTTGAAATAAATTTCAGCATAAATCGTAATTTAACACTTTAGATTCAGTATTAAAAACTACATTCGCTACCTATTAACCCTACATTTTATGAAATCATTTCTATTTGCTTTTCTATTTCTTTTTGTTCCCAAACTGGCTATTTCTCAAATTTCAGAAAATGACGAAATCAGTTACGTCGATTCTTTAGGGATGGAAGGAACTTTTGAAACCTAGCAATTTCTTCGTGTGATCAAGGATTTGAAAATCCCCAATAAAGAGCCTTATGAAATAAAAGAATACTATAAATCTGGTAAATTAGCTATGACGGGTTCAATCATCCCATCAAAAAACAACAAAAGAGTAGGAAGTTTTACTTCTTTTTATGAAAATGGAAGTAAGAAAAGTATAGAAATTTACAATGAGGGCAATTTAAAGTCAAAATATGATTTTTATGAAAAAGGTCAAAAGAAAATGGTTTCTGAATATTTATTTAACAGCAAACAATTGACAAGTGAAAAAAAAATAACTCAATTTTGGAATGAAGACGGAATCCAAAAAATTATCGATGGCAATGGTTTTTTTGAAATTAAAGAGGAAGAGGAATCAGAAAAAGGAGAATTAAAAAACAGTTTGAAAAATGGTATTTGGGAAGGTCACCAATACGATATTACCTATAAAGAAACATACGAGAATGGAAAACTAATTTCAGGTATTAGTACGGATAAGAATTTAGAAACATACATGTATACAGATATAGAAACCAAGCCAGTTCCTAAAAAAGGAATGGAGAATTTCTATAGTTTTATTGGAAGAAATTTCAATTACACTGAAGAGTCAATAAAGAATAATATTTTAGGCAAAATACTTCTCAAATTCGTAGTTGATAAAGACGGGCAAATTATTGAACCGAAGATAATAAGAGGACTTGGTTATGGTCTTGATGAAGAAGCTATAAGAGTATTGTTAAAATATGGCAATTGGGTTCCAGGGATTCAAAGAGGGAGAAAAGTAAGATGCTCGTACATTTTCCCTTTGAATTTACAAGCAAGTCGATAAAAAGAATTAACCAAATTTCTAATATATGTTGTCAAATAAAAAATAAAGACTAAATTTGCACCCGTCTTACAATAGCTGTACGACATACATAACAATCATTTAAATAATATTAGCATGTATTTAACAAAAGAAGTTAAAGAAGAAATCTTCGCTAAACACGGAGGAAAATCAGAAAACACAGGTTCTTCAGAAGGACAAATCGCATTGTTCACACACAGAATCACACACCTTACAGAGCACTTGAAAAAAAATCGTCATGATTACAACACAGAGCGTTCATTAGTGCTTTTAGTAGGTAAAAGAAGATCTCTTCTTGATTACTTGAAGAAAACAGAAATCAACAGGTATCGTGAGATTATCAAAGTATTGAATATCAGAAAATAATCAATATAGTAAAGAGGTGCGAAAGTGCCTCTTTTTTTCTTATAGCCCTGTCAGGGTTTAGCCCGAAAGCTTTTGGGACTGACAGGGCTTTTTTTAAATAAAAAAGTTTGGTTTTTCATTGGGATTACAGCATTAACTACGCAACAATCCGCCTCGGCGGGACCAACAACACACTACCCATTGTATAACTTAAAGAAATAAAAAAAAATTATGATTCCACAATTATTTGTAGAAAGTATCGATTTAGGTGATGGCAGAAACATCACAATCGAGACAGGTCGTTTAGCGAAACAAGCTGACGGATCTGTAGTAGTTAGAATTGGAAATACTGTTATTTTAGGAACAGTAGTATCCTCAAGAAAAGCAAGTCCAGGTATCGATTTTTTACCATTGACGGTAGATTATCGCGAAAAATTTGCAGCAGCAGGTCGTTTTCCTGGAGGTTTCTTCAAAAGAGAAGCGCGTCCAAGTGATAACGAAGTGCTAACCATGAGATTAGTTGACCGTGTATTACGTCCACTTTTCCCAAGTGATTATCACGCAGAAGTGCAAGTGATGATCCAATTAATGTCACATGATGATGATGTTATGCCAGATGCATTAGCAGGATTAGCCGCTTCGGCAGCTTTGGCTTTGTCTGACATTCCATTTGAAACATTGATATCTGAAGCTAGAGTTGGAAGAATTGATGGGAAATTCATCATCAACCCAAGTCGTGCACAATTAGAATTGTCTGATATAGACATGATGATTGGAGCTTCAACTGATTCTATCGCAATGGTAGAAGGAGAAATGAAAGAGATTTCAGAAGCAGAAATGCTTGAAGCTATTAAATTTGCTCACGAACATATCAAAAACCAAATTGCTGCTCAAGAACGTTTGCAAGCTGCTTTTGGGAAAAAAGAAGTGCGTACTTACGAACAAGAAAGAACAGACGATGCTATTCACGCTAAGGTAAAAGCAGCGGCTTACGATAAAATTTACGCTATAGCAAGTAAAGGTTCAGCGAAACAAGAGCGTACAGCTTCATTTGCAGAAGTAAAAGAAGAAGTTAAAGCGTTATTTACAGAAGAAGAATTGGCAATTGATGGCGATTTGGTTTCTAAATATTTCTATAAAGTAAATAAAGAAGCGGTTCGAAATGTAACGTTGGATTTAGGAACACGATTAGACGGAAGAAAAACTACAGAAATCAGACCAATCTGGTGTGAAGTAGATTATTTACCATCGGTTCACGGATCGGCATTGTTTACTCGTGGAGAAACGCAAGCTTTGGCAACAGCCACTTTAGGAACCTCTAGAGAAGCCAACCAAATTGATTCGCCATCAGAACAAGGAGAAGAAAAATTCTATTTGCATTATAATTTCCCTCCTTTTTCTACAGGAGAAGCGCGTCCGTTAAGAGGAACTTCAAGAAGAGAAGTGGGTCATGGTAACTTAGCACAACGTGCTTTGAAAAACATGATTCCAGCAGATTGTCCTTATACTATTCGTATTGTTTCTGAAGTATTAGAATCGAATGGTTCGTCTTCAATGGCTACAGTTTGTGCTGGAACTTTATCATTAATGGATGCTGGTATTCAAATGATTCGTCCTGTTTCTGGAATTGCAATGGGATTGATTACTGACGGATATCGTTTTGCTGTTTTGTCTGATATTCTTGGTGATGAAGATCATTTGGGAGATATGGATTTCAAAGTAACTGGAACTTCAGAAGGAATTACAGCTTGCCAAATGGACATCAAAATTGATGGACTGAAATATGAAATCATGGAAGCTGCTTTAGCGCAAGCTCGTGATGGTCGTTTGCATATTTTGAATATTCTTAACGAAACTCTAGCGGCTCCAAAAGCTGATGTTAAGGCTTACGCTCCAAAAATATTAATGAGAACTATTCCTGGAAACTTTATTGGTGCGTTAATTGGACCTGGAGGAAAAGTGATTCAAGAATTGCAAAAAGCTACAGGTTGTACTATCGTTATCAACGAAGAAAACGATATGGGAATTGTTGAAATCCTTGGAACTGATCCTGCTGGAATTGAAGCTGTATTAGCTAAAATTCAATCGATTACTTTCAAACCACAAATGGGAGAAGCCTATGAAGTGAAAGTAATCAAAATGCTTGATTTTGGTGCAGTTGTTGAATATCTTGACGCTCCAGGAAATGAAGTATTGCTTCACGTGTCTGAACTAGCATGGGAAAGAACAGAAAATGTTGCCGATGTAGTAAATATGGGTGATGTATTTATGATTAAATACCTTGGTTTAGATCCAAAAACTCGTAAAGAGAAAGTATCTAGAAAAGCCTTGATGCCAAGACCTCCGAGAGAGTCATAAATAAAAAAACAAGTTTTTTTTAAATAGCAAAACCCCAATTCATTTATTTGAATTGGGGTTTTTTACTAGTGAATAGTCCACAAAAAAATGTTGATGACAATTTATTACCATTTATTCATAAAGAAAACAAACTATCAAACCGCTACCATTGACTATTGTAAGAATATCATTTAAATATATATAACTATTATGATAACAAATTTTAAAAATATATATTTATCTTTAAAAAAATAAACTAAAAACTTATAAAAATAAAAATATGGCATTCACAGTTTTACAAAACACCAAAATCAACACTGGCGATTTTATTTTCACAAATCCAGAAACTGTTTCTTATCCCGTAGCTCCTTTAATTTCGGCCGTTTTTTACAGCCCAAATAATGTATTGACGTTAAAAATTAGAGCTACCTTATACATCAACTCCGAAGATCAAAACAATCCTACTGTAGAAGAACCTACAGAATTAGAAAACGTCTTGCAAATGTATTTTGACTATAATTTTTCTGAAGAAACACCTGAGACTTGTAATGTTTGGTATATAGAAGTAGATTATACTTCGGAAACTGTTGGTAATCTTACCGAAATTGTGTCCTATTTAAAAGATATAGATCCTGAAACTTCTAGAGGGACTAAGACAGTGGTGCAACAATAACATATTAAAAAGTGTAAATTACATCGTTTGATTTTTATTTATAAAAAACGATGTAATTACTTTTTTCTAGTTAAATAAAAAAAACAAAATGTTGTTTAAAATCCCTAAATGAAACTCTTCATAATTATATTTTTTTTAATTTATCCTGCTATTCTCTTTCCTCAAGAGGTTGCTGTAAATACTGTTTTCAATAAAGCAATTCAACTTAAATCGGTTGAATTTAAAAAAGAGATTAACTTCAATAAAGCGCAATATTTTTTTAGAAATCAAAAATGGGATTCTACTATAGTTTATTGTATGAAACAATTAAACTCAAGTCAAAACAAAGAATTGGCTGACTACTGTCATTACCTCAGAGGAAATTCTTTTAGACAATTAAAATTATTTAATGAAGCTAAAAAAAATGTCGCTTTAGTTTCTAAAAATTTTGTCTTTTATCCGTTAGTCAATAAAAAATTGGGGGAAATTTGTTTAGAACTTGAAGAATTCGAAAAAGCCATCAATTATTTCAAACAAATCGAAAAACTCCCTATTACAAACAATCAAGGATTAAAAATAAGTGTTATTTATGCCAACATCGGCATTTGTTATTTGCACCTCCATCAATTTTCCAAAGCCGAAGAATACCTTTTCAAAAGTAAAGTATTACAAGAAAAAGACAAAGACAAATCCTCACTAATTTATTTGTATTTGAATATTGCAAATTTATATTATGAACAATACAAAGACAATCAAGCCATACCTTATTTTGAAAAGGCTTATCAATTATCCAAAACAATTAAAGATTTTGACAATAAACAACTTGCTTCATATAATATGGCAGTAGTTGAAGAAAACAGAAGCAATTTCAAGCAAGCTCTGGTGTATAGAAAAGAATTCGAGCGATGGAAAGATTCCCTAAACAATCAGAACAAAGTATGGGCAGTGGCAGACTACGAAAAGAAATATGCGGTAGCGCAAAAACAAAAAAAAATTAAAGTACTCGAAGTTGAAAATAAGTTGAAAAACAACCAAAGAAATTGGTCTTTTTTCTTTGCAATGGGCTTACTATTGCTATTAACAGGTGGCGTTTATCTATATGCCCAAAAAGTAAAAAATGCCAAAATTATTTTGTTTCAAAAAAACAAACTCGACGAACTTAATGCAACCAAAGACCAACTTTTTGCTATCATAAGCCACGATTTACGTTCCTCTGTAAACGCCTTAAAAACAAGTAATGCTAAATTATCAGCAACACTCGAAACCAAGAATTACGATGAGTTGAATCAATTAATTATTCAAAACAGCGGCATCGCCAATGGAGCATATAGTTTATTGGATAATTTATTGCATTGGGCATTATTGCAAACCAAGCAATTGTATTTTCATAAAGAATCGGTGCATTTGTTTTCAATTGTGCAACAAATAGAATACAACTACAAACCCTTATTATTAGATAAATCGATACCTATTGAGAATGCTGTTGCCAAAAATATTTTTATCTTCGTAGATCTTGATTCACTAAAAATTGTGCTTCGTAATTTATTAGACAATGCCATCAAATTTTCGAATGAAAAAGGGACAATCAGTTTTTTTACTCAAGAAAATAATCCTGAATCTTGTCAGCTGGTTATAGAAGACAATGGTTTGGGAATGGAAGAAGAAACCATCGTAGCGATTTTAAAAGACGACGAATTACTAGCTAAAAAAGGGAAATCCGAAGTAATAGGAACTGGTCTAGGAATGCAACTGTGCAAACAAATGATCAAGAAAAATGGCGGTACAATTAGAATAGAAAGCGAACTCCACAAAGGAACAAAAATAATATTGACGTTCCCAAAAACAGAACAAAATGGATAATATCAATGTACTGATAATAGAAGACTCTCCAGAGCAAAGTGAAGCGTTGAGCAAAGTTTTACTCGATAATAAATACAATATTGTGGGTGTTGCCAAAAGTTATACTGATGCATTAAAACTTTTTTACGAACAACCCGTCGATATCATCGTTATCGATGTTTTTCTCGATGGAAAGCCAGAGGGAATTACTTTTGCCGAAACTATCAACATAATCCCAAATGCTTCCAAACCATTTGTGTTTTTGACTAGTTCGCAAGATCGCCAAATTTTTGAAAGAGCCAAATTGACCAAACCCTTCAGTTTTTTGATGAAACCTTTCAACGAACTAGAAATTCTCTATGCTTTAGAAATGGCTGTCGAAAAATTCTACGAACAAAACAATGTCTTTCTTAGCGACGATCAAGATACCGTAATCAGCAGCGATTTTCTATTTATAAAAAAGAAAAATGCTCTTAAAAAAGTAGCTATCAACGACATTCTTTACATTGAAGTTGAAGACCGTTATTGCAACATCATTACCGAAAAAGAAAAGTTTGTCATTCTGATATCATTGACCAAAATTAGCACATTACTCGATGCTAATAAATTTATTAGAACGCATCGCAATACTATGGTTAATTCTAATAAAATCGAAGAAATAATTCTAGCTGATAATCTAATTGTTTTAAAAGGAGGTCACAAAGTAAATCTTAGTAATATGTATAAAGACTTTATAAAAAAGATGAATATTTTGTCTTAAGTAATCCCATAGTTAAAAACAATACTTCCTAAATCTTCTCGGTATCGAGAGGATTTTTTTTGTTTACACATCAAAACTGAATTTCATAACAATAAAAGTGAGCTTCATAACAATCGAAATCACAAAAAGGGAAAAGCAAAGTATATTTGACTGACAAATTAATAACAAACAAATCATTGTGACAGTCTCAAATAACCACGTACCTATGTTAAAATTTATCGCCGTTTGTCAAAAGATAATAACAAATCCATACGTTGGAGTTTGTGTGTCATTACTACTTATCCTTCCTAGTTTATACTATATTTTAGAAGATATGAAAGTAGTAAGAAAAGA
>JAYVIN010000012.1:0-2313 GCA_043770135.1 Flavobacterium sp.
GGTGCCTCGAGATTAAATTGCCTTGCCATCACTTTTTGATTATCGAAACGCATAATAACATCATACCACAAACCGCTATAGGCAAATTCAACATTTTCAATGTATACGTTCTTACCATAACTGCTACCCCCATTGCGATACGCTTTTGGTGCATATTTACAACGCAGATCTTCTAAAATTAAGGTTTGTGCCGAATTGTTTTGGAACAAAAGTACGTCGGAATCATTCCAATCCGAGGTTGAAAATTTAAATCCCTTAATGGTTAGAGTTGGTGCAGAGCCTGTTTGTATTGTGAATAACGTTTTATTTGTTGGCACTGTTGCACTTGTTCGTTTGTGCATTATTGGCGCCATCACCACATCGGTCATGTAACCATATATGAGCTCAACTTTGCCATTGTTGTCATTCACCACCAGGTTTTTAGAAATAGAAAAGCTTTTGTTATTCAATAATCCAACATAACGCGCACCACTATTTAATGCTGCTTGCACCAAATCTGTATCATCAGCAAATTTACTAGGATCTACAATTACCCAATCAGTGGTTATATTAAGTTTTCCTCCTACCAAATTATTTTGGCTAACGATAGTATAATTTCCTTCAGTCAATTTATCCCATACAACTTTATCAATTTCAGGTGTAGCTGTAATGGGAAGATTTATTGATTTCTTAGGAGCATTTTCGTAGGCAAGGACTACTTTAGGTTCTTCTTCGTTGGTTTTACCATGTAGGCTAACATATTCACCTCCGATTTGGGCATTATCAAAAGTTCTTGCCACACCATAATCATTAATCAAAGCATTGCTATAACCACTCGTACTCATATTACGCACAAACAGATGACCACTTTTTACATCGATGATTGGTTTTGTACTTGGGGTTTCGCATTTAAAAGTTGAATTCAGAAGTGTTAAATGACCTATTCCGCCAAATTCAGAATTGTTGGTGTTTTTATCGTACAAAACAATAGGGGTTACATCATCATATTTTTGTTCTGAAATCAAATTATCTATCCCCAACATTTTGTCATCGAGAATAAAACCTGTACCGCCTTTGTTCTGATTAAGTAGTTTAATATTGCTAAATGTGAACGTTTCGCCCCAGCCATCGCTTACTTCAATACCTGTATTAAAACCTTCGATCGTAATGTTTTCTATAAAACCAGGACCATTATTCCACTGAATTAAAGCCAAGCCAGTATGCCCTGCATTACCTTCGGCTTTAATGTGTAAATTTCGTAACGCCCCCATGTTTGCTGATCCGTATGATATACCAACTGTATTGGGTTGATCACTGGGAATAATAACAGAAAAATCGGTACAGAACAACTGAAAATTTGTATTTCCAGAGGCTGATTGGGCATAGGTATAAGGTGCAATCTGAACGACTGGCTTGGGCGCCGTGGGAGAACCAAATAAACCAATTTCAGCAGCCGTTTTTAAAAGGATACGAGTTACCCCCGCACCCTCTCCAAATATCCAGATTCCATTTTCTTTATCGTTTATAGTGCGAGGCAGTAGTAGTGTGGAATGGATATGATAATCCCCTTTGGGAATTAAAACCACTTGCTGAAAAACCTCTGTAGATTTACCATCATTCACTTGAGCCACATCGAATGCCTTACTGAGTGCAGCATTTATAGCTATTGCATCATCATCGGTTGGATCATTAGGTGTAGCTTTAATTGTACCCCCCC
Organism: Flavobacterium sp.; assembly: GCA_043770135.1. Classification (GTDB taxonomy): domain Bacteria; phylum Bacteroidota; class Bacteroidia; order Flavobacteriales; family Flavobacteriaceae; genus Flavobacterium. Next base: position 1,697 of record JAYVIN010000012.1, read on the forward strand.
AAGTTTCGGGTTTTGTTACATCATACACCTTGGCACCCGGAAGTAAAACAGGCGCAACTTGTGTAGTTTGTGCAACTGAAAATTGAAAAAAAATTAGGAAACCAAAAAACACTAAACTTTTAATCAAAATAGAATAGTTATACATAATTGATTTTTTTTAGTTTAACACTGAATATTCAGTATTAAGTGATTTATATTTTATTTAATTCTAGGATATGAAAAACCGTAGTTTCTGTTCCCTTTGTGGTAATATTGATATCTGATTTATTTATTCCCTTATTGGCAAAATGAACATCTTTAACCTGAACCGTTTTTTCCATCCATTTTCCGGTATTAGTATTCTTTACAGTCAATACACTTTTATCGGCATTCGTTTCTGCATTATACGAAACAGTCCATTCGCCAAGGCCTTTGTCTAGCCAAACCAATCTGATTTCAAAAGCCTTACCCTCTTTGGCAAAATTGTCGTTTACATCAAAATACATTCCGCCTTTGCCGTCTTTGATTTTAATGGAACGTGCAAAACGACCGTAAATACTTTCTTGTGGACCAACGTGCCACCAACCATCACTGGTTGAGTCAGCATCAATTTGCTCAACAAATCGACTCAAATTTCC
>JAYVIN010000013.1:0-6069 GCA_043770135.1 Flavobacterium sp.
GTTTAATTTGCACCAATGGTGCATTTTGCCCATAAATTCTTCTTCGGATTTATTGGCTGGTCGCTTGTTGAGTTCTGGTCTTCTTAAAATACACAATTCACCAAAAGGAATCATATCTAGGTCTGGCCAAAATCCAGCTTGCTCTAAACCTTGCCATTTACGCATAGAATCAAACGAACGATCCAAGGCTATTTGTTCGTCCCAAATATCTTTGGTCGTGCGAACCATTTGCGTTTTTTTATACGTTTCTAAATATTTCACATTCGAATCGCCTCCCGCCGACAAACTCAACACCATCGGACGACCACAATTTTCTATTGCCTTAACATATCCTTCAATCTCTGCTGGAAAATGGGTAACATCATCCACTTTTACGAAGTCTATACCCCAATCGGCAAATTGTTTGAAAACACTGTTATAAAATTCTTGAGCACCAGGTTTACTCATATCAACTCCGTGCATATAGGGACACCAGCCACAATCACCCGCTGTAGTGAAAATATCTTTGGCGGTGTATTTAGTGCCTTTTATTGGGAGATTTTTTTCAACAGCTATTTTTGGAATACCCCGCATCAGGTGAACCCCAAATTTTAATCCTTTGGCGTGCAATTTATCAACCATTGGCTTTAAGCCATTTGGAAAAAACAATTGGGATGGAGTGACAATTCCATATTCATCAACGATAACATCCTTTGCCCCTGAACCATCTGTAGGACAAAGCAATCCTTCGAATTGCGTAGATTTTGGTGTTGAAAACCAGCCATTATCAATCACAAAATATTCGTATCCAACAGGGGCAAATTTTTCGATAAATGCATCGATTTCTTTCAACATTACTGCTTCGTAAGCATTGACGTTATAGCTATCATAACTATTGTATCCTAATGGAGGTGTTATTGCTAAAACTGTTTTGGCTATTTTTTGCTTTGCTTTTTTTCCGCTTTGTTGTGAATAGAGTACCGAGTTGGTACAAACCATTAAAAACAATACATATAATGTAGCAATAGTTCTTTTGTTTAGTATTCTTTTTAGATTCATTATCAAATATTTATAGTTATTAATTCTGTTTTACTTTTATCAAACGCACCATTGATATGGTAATGTTTTCAGTATTTTTGCCCGATTTGAGAATAAAATCATATTGATGATCCAAACTATTAGTCTTCAAATTGGAAAGCAAAAATGTTACCGTTTTCAATTTTCCATCACCTGTCAAATTTTGTATTTTCTGAACTAGCTTCTGATTGTTGTTATATTCTAATTTTAGTTCCCCTTTTTTAGTATTGAAATAGGTTACTTTTAAGGCTAGCTCCCCATTGGCTCCAGCCCAATTATCATCAATATCAAAACCAATATTTTTTCCTTCACGAGCAATATAATCATAGTATTTATCTTCTTGCACCATCCACATCTTAATAGATTGCTGAATTTTAATTGCAGGTTTCGTTTCATAACCAGAAGCATCACGTTGGTATAACCAGCGTTCAAAATTTTTGGTTTCGATACCTTCATTTAATTCATTTTCAGTTATAGTTCGATTTTGAAAATCTTTTCCTTTATAATTGTTCGCTTTCAAATAACTAGTCCTAAGAAATGTCCAAACATCGGGCGTATCATCGACAGTTCTTGCTAACTCTAAGGATAAAAAAGGTAACATCTTGGGTACTAAATGACCAGAAGTATGAATGTAAGTACACCGCATTTGTAGTGCTCTGAGTGTACTTGTAAAATAACGATAAGGAAATGAATTGGTGGTATTCCCAAAACGGAATCCTCTTTCGGGTGTTGCCCAGGATTTTTCATATTCTTCGTTTACTTCGCCATTAAAACAGTTGTGTTTTATAATAGGAGCCTTATCATCGATACTTAAGTAGCCCTTTTGATCAACATATTGACCTAAATCACTATTGGGTATATTGTAGAGATACATTTCGACAAAACCTCTTCTTACACCAAATCCTTTATTAAACCCATAATCACAAGAACCACCCATAAAAACTTTATACTCCATCCCTTTAAATGCTTTATGCCAAGCATCTAGGCGTTCCCGGACATGTTTAGTGGTGTCATTGGCGGCGCTATTACTTTCGCCATAGGGACCAATTCCTTCATCCCCTAAACTATGAGATGCGTAACCTACATAGGCCGCTTTGACCATTTTTGGAATATCGGTTTTTGCCAATTCGGCTATTAACATCAAATAACGCTTGTGAAATTCTGTATGCGCTGGATCAAAATTTAAATTATCCTTAGGTTTCTTTTGTGGAAGAAAGTTTACCCCTAAATCTTCTAACCAAAGAGGAGCTTCACCAGAAGACGCAGCATTTTTTTTGTCTCCACGAGATTTTGAATGACCCAAAATTCGTAAACTAATTTTGGAACCAACAGCTTCGGCTTGTTTTATACGATCTATGATAGGAGTAAAATCGTATTGACCAGGGGTTGGTTCAATATCTCGCCATTTTACCCATAGCAAACCCACAGGATTGGATTTAAACTTTAAATTTAGTGGTAAAAAATCTTTTTCTACACCAAAATTTCGTTGCAAACCCACCGAAGAACGAGAGGATGGTGTAACAAAATCTGGCATAGACCAATCCCAACCATCGATAACATGTTCTTTAACGATCCATTTTTGAGCTTGAATGGTATCTAAATCCTCCACTTCTAAATGCTGATAGGTTGGCCAATAGGGATATTCTCCTTCTGGCAGTATTACATTTGGATTTTGTGCTAACAGTACAGTGCTACCTATCCAATGAACCAAAATTAAAAAAAACAGTTTTTGTTGTTTCATCCAATAAAATTTAAAAAATGATGTACTATTTGACTTGAATATTTTTAGCGATTTCAATATCGGCAAGTACATCCTCAGTTAATTTTTCATAATCAACCGTACCTACACGACTCGTCCAAACTCTATTGACATGATTCGCTCCAATCAATTTGATGAATTTAGAATAAAGAGCCGAAGCGTCTGTTAGTGATTGGATTGCTTTATTTTTATCCTCATTTTTCATGGTTTGTCGAGCTAGGGCCACATAGGTTGATCCTCGGATTTTCTCTGCATAATAATGTCCCATTTCAGCAATTATACTGATATCGATTAGCGTCAAACGAAGTTCTTTATTTGCAACTGATCCAAAGGTATTTAACGTTGCAAGAGCCGAATCGACATCGGTATCTATTAAATCAGCTAAAGCAAAAGGAGATAATTTTTGAGATGATTTTCCAGAAACAAAATCAGGAATTGACTGACATCCTGAATTAACATGTGGAGGTACATTAATAAAAGTCTCAACGTCATGAAAGCCTGAAAGTGTTTTTCCTCCCACTTTATCTGTGTAAATTTTTATACCCTTCAATCCTTCAATATACCACATCCAATCTAGTGATGCCCAATGAAATCCAGTTACTCGTGGATAAACCATAGAAACTTTTTGCCAAGCATCCAATAATTTTTTACCATTCACTTCTGGATATTTAGCATTTAACATACCTTCAATACTAGCATTAGAATAATTGGGCTCATACGCAAAACGACCCCAAAGCATATATTGCAACCAATGTTTTTCAACTTCTAGTTGACGAGGAGTTTCGTGGTCGAGTTGTGTAAATTCACGGCCATTGACAAAACCATCGTGTCCATAATATACCCCTTCTGTAACATCCATTGGAATATTTTTTATAAATTCTCGAACAAAATCTGGAGCTGCCCAGCGAAAAAGATACACATCATCGTTTCGAAGTGTCCATAATGTTTTTGTTTTGGCTGCTCTAATTACTGGAACAAATTTTTCTAGAGACTCTGGTTCTGTAGCCGAATAGACGTGAGCTCTTGAGTGCTTGTAACTAAAAACAAAATCAACGTTGGGATGATCACGTAATGGTTTTAATTTATCTAAAATAAGATTAACTCCTGCTTGATGTTGGCGATGAATGAAGCGAATTTTGCGATTGGGTTGCTCTTTGAGTGCATCTAAAGTCCCTGCAGAATAGGTTTTTACCACCCAATCTTCTTTTTGTTCTTCAGTCATTTTTGCATCACGTGCTCCAAAAACCATATTTTCACCTGTCGTCAGTCCGATACCCGCAAGATCAGGATAGGTAATTATCATTTCTTTGACTGATTTCCTGAAATAATCAATAGTGGTTTCGTTGCGAGCATCATCGGTGATTCCGTATTTTTTATCGACACCACAAGTAAATATATTCCAAGTTACTACATAAAAATCAACATTTCTAGACTTGCCATAGGCCATCACTTTGCGCCAAAAAGCTATCTTTTCGTCGATAGTCATTTTTTTAATCGTTTTTAGCTTATTGTTGTCGATTATTAATGGTTCCGAATCGGAACCCGCGTCACCGCGATATACATCTTCAAAAGGGCCTTCTGAAAGCTTCACATCTTGTAGCGCAACATCTGGATAATCAGGCACTTTAACCATCATCGGAAATGGGTGCAAAGACCAAAGGGCGATGTAGTTGTATCTGCTGACTGCTAGCTTATCGATGTATTCTTTCCAAAAGCCAAAATCCCAAACTTCGGCAGTATTTTTTTCTGTAGCATCGCCAAAAGCACTATAAGTTGGACTACGCGCATCTAAAGGAATATTAAACTTAATCCCTCGCATATTCATATATGGATTTTGCACAAATGGTTTTATAGCGGCAACACCAAAAGAGCGAATAGTTTCGGCGATATCTAGACCGCCATACATCGCTCCAGCAGCATCTTTACCAATCACTTTGAACCCTTTTCCATCCTTAACAATCGAAAAACCTTCGGGCTTTAAATTCGACGAAACGTCAACAGTTAGAGCAATAGCAATTTTTTCGCCTCTTTTGGTCAACGCTGCATCTATTTCATTGGCAGCAAACTGCATTTGCGGGGATTTTTTTTCAAAAACAACTTGCTCAAAAACAATAAGCGAATTGCTAACGGCAGTCGAACTACTGTACTTTAAATCAGCCTTAGCTAAATTATTTCCAAAACAAACTGCTATAGTAAATAAATTTAAGAAAACTAAAAAATATGATTTCATAGGGTAATAGATTAATTAATAATTTGATGTCTAGATTTAAAAAACAGTTATTTTGTTTGCAATGATTTCAACCAAGCTAATTCATCTTCTACCTGCTTTTCAATCTTAGACCAGTGAAAATAATCATCTTTGTCTTCATTATCACTAAAATGTACAAGAGGAACAGGTTTATAAACAGGTTTGGTTATCTCAACAACTGAATGCCAATTGTCAACCGATTTTGTTAGCCAAATTATTGCCTTATCAAGATCTTTTACATCTTTCGAAGATTGAAAACGTTTGTATTCGACAGCCGCTCTCAACTTATTCGAAAAATATAGCCCTAGATTAGCCCATGTTTTAATATCTGACAGTTCGTAAAGTAAATCAACATTTTTTCCTGCCTTAATATCAGCAACATCTAAAATTGCTTTTTTACAAAATAAATCAAGTGAATCGGCTAAATGAAAGGGTGATATTTTATCTTTTGGCACATTATTTTCATCTTTTAAAAAATTGGAGATACTTAAATATGCAGGCTCCATCGGGATTTTGTCTGCCATATCACTAAGCGGGATTAACTTTATTTTTACTTTCTTGTTGTCAGTGGTTGTTTTAAGCATTCCTTCGGAGTACAATGAAAAATCCCAAGTCGCATTTTGGTACGAAGCAATAATCAGAGGAACCTTGCTGACCCTAGCTTGTGCATTAAAAAGGGTTTTTCCAAGTTTTGGAAAACGCTGTTCAAAGGCATCGATAAAAAACGCATCGGGTGTTTTAGGATTATATAAAAGTCTTCCCAATACATTGTAAAACATCCATTGCCGCTCGAAAGCATACTTATAACTAGCTCCAGGCAAAGAGGTAATATAGTCTTTTGCAGGAATATAACATTCCGAACCTACAAAATATCCATTTACATAAGGATGCACATTTTTTGCAATGTGCTTTCTAATAAAATCAGGCTGACCCCATCGTAGCATAAAAAAATCTTCGTTGCGCATCATCCATGCGAGCGTGTAGTTTTTAGGCAGCGGATTCCAAT
>JAYVIN010000014.1:0-2295 GCA_043770135.1 Flavobacterium sp.
GGCACGAAGCAAGATAAAAAATATGCTTCGCTTTCAGTTTAATTCAAAAAACCATTTCTAATTATGCTTCAATTAATTAAAAAGATACTCAAAGAAGACAACTTCTTGTCATTGGCCGGAAACCTTGTTATTGCTTTTTTAGGACTTGGTGGTTTTGCATTATTAACAAGAAGTCTGGATCCTGCAAACTTTGCGCAATGGGTGATTTTTATTTCTGGAGGGTCTATGGTAGAAATGTTACGATTTGGAATCACTAATAATGCTTTAGTTCGATTTTTATCTGGAGCATCAAAAGAACAAAGCGAGCAATTAATAGGATCTAATGTTCTAATCAGTTTGGTGAGTACACTGAGTATTGCAGCGATTATGGTTGCATCTAATATTTTCTTTAAAGAGACAATATCAAATTCTGTATACGCCCTTTTTTTTGCTTGGTATCCGTTATTGGCTTTCATAAATCTTCCTTGGAATAATGCGATTATCGTATTGCAAGCAAAAATGGAATATGGAAAAATACTTTGGATCAAAACTTTAAATAGCGGATTATTTTTTTTGTTCTTGGTGATCAACAAAATAGTGTTTAATATTTCTATTGAACACCTAATATGGGCATTGTTAGTCATAAACTTAATCACTACGCTCTTTTGTATTAGCAAAGGTTGGGATGGACTATTATCTATTAGAAAAGCTAATAAATCTACAAATGCAACTTTACTGAACTTTGGAAAATATAGCACTTTTACCTTAATAGGTACCAATTTATTAAGAAATGCTGATCTCCTTATTATCAGTATTAGTCCAATGGGTAGTGCCGCGGTAGCTTTATACAGTATCCCTTTAAAATTGACGGAGTTGCAACAAATTCCCTTAAGAAGTTTTGCTGCCACAGCTTTTCCAAAAATGTCAAAAGCGAGCTTAAAAGGAAACATCGCAGAAGTGCAAAATCTGTTTTATAGTTATTCTGGTGCATTGACTTACTTATTTGTTTTGATGTCCATCATCACATTTGTATTTGCAAAAGAATTTGTAATTATTATCTCCGGATTCCAATACTTAAATTCGGATGCATTTGATATTGTAACACTGGTTAGACTATTTTCAGTATATGGATTACTATTACCGATAGACCGAATGACCGGAATTGGTTTAGACAGTATGAATAAACCCCATATTAACGCACTAAAAGTCGTTATTATGTTAGCTATTAATGTTATAGGAGATCTTGTTGCTGTTTTCATTTTTAAATCCCTTGAAGTAGTTGTCATATCTACGATTTTGTTTACAAGCGCGGGTATAGTTGTTGGAGCCTATTGCATCAATAAAGAATTTAAGTTTTCGACCATTGAAATTTTTAAAAGTGGGAATCGATTTTATTTTACGATATGGAATCAATTTACCAGGTTAATAAGTGAATTTAAATTTCTAAAAAATTAGTTATGAGCTCATTTAATAATCATAATAATCCTTTTGAGGCAAATTCCGGCTCTAATCGTTTAGCCAATCTCAATATATTTGCTACAATTTTTATAAGTACAATTCTAATTACGCTGATAGTTAGTAAAACTGGAATTATTGGCTTTGTAGGGGTTATTGGATTACTTTTTGCAATTGCATTGATTTATGTTATTTTCACTACTCCTAGATTTGGAATCATTCTGCTGCTCGTCTTGGGCTTTTTTGTTACAGGATTGGCCAGATATGTCCCGTTAACTTGGGGACTATCTATTGATGGGGTCATTATATTAATTTATTTAGCTTTATTCTTTAAAGGCTTCGCTACCAAAATTCCTTGGCACCTTGCAAAATCTCCGCTTACTGTTGTAGTGACCATTTGGATGGGATATATACTGCTACAGATTGCAAACCCCGAGGCACAAAGTAAAGAAGCTTGGTTTTACGCTATGCGAGGCGTGGCTTTGTATCAGTGGCTTTGTATTCCCTTATTATTTATATTATTCAATAAGCAAAAAGACTTGAATACGTTTTTTATTGTTTGGGGAATACTTTCTCTTCTTGGAACACTTAAAGGTTTTCAGCAATTTCAGTTTGGGGTCGATTCATTCGAACAAAACTGGTTGGCTCAAGGTGGTGCAAAAACACATATCCTTTTTGGTAAGTTAAGGGTCTTCTCTTTTTATTCAGATGCGGGGCAATTTGGAGCTTCCCAGGGACATGCAGGAGTTGTATTTGGTTTATTAGCCTTATTCACGAAAGGAAACTTTAAACTCAAATCGTTTTTTATAATCGTTGCATTAGCAGGTTTTTTCGGAATGCTAATATCCGGAACTCGCGGTG
>JAYVIN010000015.1:0-17837 GCA_043770135.1 Flavobacterium sp.
TGCCTGATGTGTTCTTAAAATTAGTTTTACTGATGCCATAATAATAGGAATTTAGAAATGTTATACTACTTTTGTAAATTAATGCAAACGAGTGAAAGTATTGTAAATACTGGGTTTTCAATTGGGTGCATCGTGATACGAAGGTACAACATTGGGTACAACAAAACAAGTATTTCGTTGCTTTTTGTTGCTTAAAATTGCATTGTTAAATTTTACAAAGTCAATGAATACAACACTTTAGGTGCAAATGGGAGGGTTGAATGAAAAGTTGTAGATAACTTGTATATATGTATGACAAAATCATACAAAGCCACCTTATTTTGGTTAGATATGTATGACAAAAGTCACACATTAATTATTTAGCTAATATATAAATAATTCGTTACAAATCATCAAAGGGATTTTTAATATTTAGCTCTAATATCAATCATTCCCATTCAAAAATCATGCGTTATAAAAATTACAAAACCAATAAGCACTATCGAATTGTCTTGGTTTCAAATTTTCAAATCCACAAAATAAACCCTACTTTAGCCTTTTGAAAACAACACCCAAAAATGATTAGCGAAACTCAATTCGAAACAGAACTACAACTCATTATACAAAACGGTATCCGAGAGGACGTGGGCGATGGCGATCACAGTTCTTTGGCTTGTATTCCAGTATCGGCAACAGGAAAAGCCAAACTTTTGGTCAAAGAAGACGGCATTATAGCTGGTGTGACTTTCGCCAAGATGATTTTTGAGTTTGTAGATTCGGCTATGCAAATAGAAACATTTATCCAAGATGGTGCAGCAGTAAAAAAAGGCGATGTTGTTTTTCAGGTCTTGGGCAGTTCACAATCGATATTGAAAGCGGAACGCTTGGTGCTTAATTCGATGCAACGAATGAGTGCCATTGCTACCAAAACCAAAATGTATGTCGATTTGCTCAAAGGCACTTCGACCCAAATTCTAGATACTCGCAAAACGACTCCAGGATTTCGGGCTTGCGAAAAATGGGCAGTGAAAATTGGTGGAGGCGAGAACCACCGTTTTGCTCTCTACGACATGGTCATGCTCAAGGACAATCACAATGATTTTGCGGGAGGCATTACGAAAGCTATTGCAAAAACTAAAGCCTATCTAAAAGAAAATAATTTAGATTTAAAAATCATTGTCGAAGCCAGAAACCTCGATGAAATTGAAGAAATTCTAAAAAGTGATGGAATTCATCGCATTTTGATAGACAATTTTGATTTTGAAAACACCCGAAAAGCGGTAGTTTTAATAGGCAATAAATGTCAAACAGAATCTTCGGGTAATATTAATGAAAACACGATTCGACAGTATGCCGAATGTGGGGTTGATTATATTTCCTCTGGTGCTTTGACCCATTCTGTTTATAATATGGATTTGAGCTTGAAGGCTTTTTGAGTCAGGACTGAAAACTATGACAAAAAAAATAGAAGATAATTTAGAAAAAATCCCAATCCTGCGTTTTTTTATTCGTCCACTGAAAAGAATAAAATTACCTTGGTTGCAAGGACTTTCGTTTTATGATTTATTAGAATTGTACGTGTTAGGAATCGCCGAAAGTGCGTTGAGCTATCACGCCAGTGCGATTGCCTTTAGTTTTTTTATGGCTTTGTTTCCTTTCGCCCTTTTTATATTAAACCTTATTCCATACATTCCTATTGAAGGTTTTCAGGCTGATTTTCTTCAGTTTGTAAAAGACGGAGTGCCACCGAATACTTATGATGCCATTGCTACAATTATCAATGATATTCTCAATAACAGTCATTCTGGACTACTTTCTTCTGGTTTTATTTTGTCTATTTTTTTGATGGCAAATGGTTTGAACGGAATTTTGGGTGGATTTGAATCTTCAAAACATGTGTTGGTCAAACGTGGTTTTTTGAGTCAATATTTGGTAGCACTTGGAATTTCGCTTGTATTATCATTTTTGCTTTTGGTAACGGTGGCTACCATTGTGATTTTTGAGGTTTTTATTCAAAAAATCAAAATAAATAATGTATTTAGCGATAGTATTTCGCTCATTATTTTAGGACGTTATGCCTTTGTAATTCTTATGATATTAACAACAACATCGGTACTTTTTAAATTTGGCACCAAACATTTTAAAGGCATTCCTTTTATTTCGATAGCCTCCGTTTTTACTACGGTGTTAATTATTATGGATTCGTATGGATTTGGAATTTGGGTCATCCGATTTTCTAAATACAATGAATTGTATGGTTCAATTGGCACCTTATTAATTATGATGTTTTATATTTGGATAAATTGTATGATATTGCTTTTAGGTTTTGAATTAAATGCTGTAATTCACAAGCTAAAAAAGAAACAATTAAACGCAGATACCAATCCTGAACTTTTTACCTAATAAGCCCTTAATATTAAATTGTAAATGTATTTTGTAGAAGTAATTTTACCCCTTTCTTTAGCCAAAACCTTTACTTATTGCGTTTCAGAATCCGAGTATAGCTACATCAAAAAAGGAATGCGTGTTGCTGTACCTTTTGGTAAAACTAAAATCTATACAGCACTAGTTATTGATAGCCATCAAAACAAGCCTAATTTATACGATGCTAAGGAAATTCATCAAATTTTAGACGAAAATCCTATCGTTACTGAAATTCAAATCACCCATTGGCAGTGGATTGCTTCGTATTATATGTGTGCTATTGGCGATGTGTATCGGGGAGCCATGCCATCGGCCCTTTTGCTGGAAAGCGAAACTATTATTTCACAAAAAGCGACTGATTTTGTAGACGAAAGTCTACTTTCGGACGACGAATATTTGGTTTATGAAGCTTTGCAACAGCAGAGTTCTTTGAAAGTTCAGGATATCATGAGTATTTTGAACAAAAAAAATATATTTCCTGTAATTCAAAAGTTGATTGACAAAAACATTCTGGTTCTCCAAGAGGAAATACAAGAAAGTTATACTCCAAAACGGGTTCGATATTTAAAATTACATACTCAATTCGATTCGAATGAAGGTTTGAGTAATTTGATGGAAAGGCTCAAGAATGCGAATAAGCAAAAAGAAATAGTACTGAGTTATTTTCAATTGAGTGCTTCAGAATCTGTCCGCCCTTTTGGTGGAAAAAAGCCGATTACGGTAAAAAAGTTGATTGAAGCAGCAAAATCTACTTCTACAATCGTTAAATCATTAATCGATAAAGAAATTTTTGAAGAATATTTTATTCAAGTCGATCGGGTAGTTTATGAGGGGGAAACCTCAAAAAATCAATTGCAATTAAGCGATGCGCAACAAACGGCTCTTGATGGAATTAAAGAGAATTTTACAACAAAAGAAGTTTGTCTTTTGCACGGGGTAACTTCTAGCGGAAAAACCGAAATCTATATTAAGCTCATAGAAGAGTATCTTTTGTCAGAAAAGCAAATTTTATATCTACTACCCGAAATAGCTTTAACAACCCAATTAGTGGGTAGATTGCGGGATTATTTTGGAGATAAAGTGGCTGTTTTTCATTCTAAATATTCTAATAACGAAAGGGTAGAAGTTTGGAAACAAGTTTTGGAACATTCGTCAAAAGCACAAATTGTCATTGGAGCAAGATCAGCGTTATTTTTACCTTTTACTAATTTGGGACTGATTATTATTGACGAAGAACACGAACAAACCTTCAAGCAAGTGGATCCCGCACCCAGATATCATGCGCGTGATGCTGGAATTGTTTTAGCTAATTTTCATCAATCAAAAGTACTGTTGGGTTCGGCAACTCCATGTTTAGAAACTTATTTTAATGCCCAAACCAATAAATACGGAATTGTTGAAATAACAGAACGCTATGGAAATGTGATGATGCCCGAAATAGAATTGGTGGATTTGAAAGAAAAATATTTTAGAAAGCAAATGTCGGGGCATTTTAGCGATACCTTAATTACAGAAATGACAACCGCTTTTTCTAAAAGAGAACAAATTATTTTGTTTCAAAACCGAAGAGGTTTTTCTCCTGTTGTCGAATGTATGACTTGTGGGCATGTGCCGCAATGTCAGCAATGTGATGTGAGTTTGACTTATCACAAACACAAAAATCAACTGCGTTGTCATTATTGTGGATATTCGATGGCAAAGCCAACAAATTGTCATGCTTGTTCCAGTGTTCATTTGACTACCAAAGGTTTTGGAACGGAACAAATTCAGCAGGAATTAATTGCATTGTTTCCTAATGCAAAGGTAGGACGAATGGATCAAGACACGACTCGAGGTAAATTTGGTTTTGAGAAAATTATTGATAGTTTTAAAAATCGAGAAATAGACGTTTTAGTAGGAACACAAATGCTTGCCAAAGGTTTAGATTTTGATAATGTGAGTTTAGTAGGGATTATGAATGCCGACAACATGTTGTATCATCCTGATTTTAGGGCATTTGAAAGAAGTTTTCAAATGATGACCCAGGTTTCTGGTAGGTCAGGACGATCAGAAAAAAGAGGGAAAGTGATTATTCAGACCTTTAATCCGAATCACAATACGATACAACAAGTGGTTAACAATGATTATTTAGCAATGTATAACGAACAATTGTATGACAGACAAATTTATCACTATCCACCGTATTTCAAATTGATTAAACTAACTTTAAAACATCGAGATTTTGACAAACTTAAAGAAGGGTCGATGTGGCTATATCAAGTAATGAAACAGCATTTAGAAATTCCAATTTTAGGCCCCGAAGAACCTGCTATTGCTAGAATTCGAAATGAATATATCCGAACGATATTGATTAAAATCCCTCAAAAACTGCCTTTGCAAGGCACAAAAAAAACTATCCAGAAAATCCTGAATAGTTTTGAGTCGGTAGCGCAATATAGGGCTATAAAAGTCGCAGTAAATGTGGATTTTTATTAGCTAATTGCAAGTGCTCTCACTAAAGCTTCTTTTTTGTGTCTGCTAAGAGGAATTTTTGTTATTCCAATTTCAGCAAATCGACTATTAAAACGCTCTACTTTATCGATATTGATAATGTAAGATTTATGCACTCTAATAAATTTGTCTTGCGATAAATCTTTTTCAAAAGACTTCATAGTAGAAAGTACAAGATTGCTATCTTCTTCCGTAACAACTTTTACATAATCACCAAAAGCTTCAATCCATTTGATTTTAGCAGTAAAAATTTTTAATTTTTTCAAGTTACTTTTGATAAATATATGTTCTCCATTTTCATCATCAGTTTCGGATCGAAGAGATTGTAAATCAAGAGCTCTTTTTACAGAGGCATTAAAACGATCTAAAGCTATTGGTTTTTGTAGGTAATCAGTAGCGTCATAATCAAAAGCTTTCATAGCATATTCAGCCTTTGAAGTGATGAAAATAATTTGAGGTTTAATTTTTAGACCATCTAAAAAATCAAAACCGCTAATCACAGGCATTTCAATATCTAGGAAAATTAAATCTATAGTATGTACAGATATGCAATTTTTTGCTTCAATAGCATTAGAAAAATCACCAATTAAATGTAGATTAGGGTGATTATTTACTAACTTTGAAATGATCATTCTTTGGATGGAACTATCGTCCACAACGACACAATTTAGTTTCATAATTTTACTTTTATTAAGATTTGGGATTGTAAACTTACAACGTTTTTTTTACAAAACCTAACTTTATCGTCTTTTTTTGCATTTTAACGGATAAATCAAAATAAAATTTGTTTTTTGAAAATAAATAATTACTTTCGCGCACAAATTAATTTTAAATAAATATTTTATGAATCATTATGAAACTGTTTTCATTTTAAATCCCGTTTTATCTGAAGTCCAGGTAAAGGAAACAGTAAGCAAATTTGAAGATTTTCTTACATCTAGAGGAGCCGAAATGGTATCAAAAGAGGATTGGGGCTTGAAAAAAATGGCCTACGAAATCCAAAACAAAAAATCTGGTTTTTACCACTTATTCGAATTTAAAGTAGCAGGAGAAATTCTTATTGCTTTTGAAACCGAATTTAGACGTGACGAAAGAGTAATGCGTTTCTTGACTGTAAGTTTAGATAAACACGCAATCTCTTGGGCCGAAAGAAGAAGAACTAAATTAAAATCTACAAAAGCGTAACATTATGGCAACACTGCAACAATCTGCTTCAGGAAAAAAAGACGGTGATATTAGATATCTTACGCCTTTAAACATTGAAATTAACAAAACTAAAAAGTATTGTCGTTTCAAAAAATCAGGTATCAAGTATATTGATTATAAAGATGCTGATTTCTTATTGAAATTTGTAAATGAACAAGGAAAAATACTTCCTCGTCGTTTAACAGGAACTTCTTTAAAATACCAAAGAAAAGTGTCAGTAGCTGTAAAAAGAGCAAGACACTTAGCATTAATGCCATATGTGGCGGATTTGCTAAAATAATAGTTAAAAAAAACTCAATTGTTGCTTCGCCAAAGGCGGGCTAACTTCTACTAACAAAGGACAACAACATGGAAATTATATTAAAAAAAGACGTTCAAAATTTAGGCTTTAAAGATGATATTGTAAATGTGAAAAATGGTTACGGTCGTAACTTTTTAATCCCACAAGGTCATGGTCACTTAGCTACACCTTCTGCAAAGAAAGTATTGGCTGAAAATCTAAAACAAAGAGCGCACAAAGAAGCTAAGGTTGTAAATGATGCTAAAGCATTGGCAGAAACCTTGAAAGCATTAGAAATTAAAATTTTTGCAAAAGCAGGTGGAGAAAAACTTTTTGGATCTATCACAAATATTGATATTGCTGAAGCTTTGGAAAAAGCAGGTCAATCAATAGAAAGAAAATTTATCACTAGTGGAATCGTAAAAAGAACTGGTAAATATGCTGCAAGCATCAGATTGCACAGAGATGTAGTAATCGAATTACCTTATGAAATTGTTGCTGAAAAAGCATAATTTTTAAAGCATTTTGAAAATCCCGATGAAAGTCGGGATTTTTTTTTGATTTTTTTTAAACTTCCAACTTCCAACTCTCTATGAAATACTCCAGACTTACAAAAGAACAATTCGATGAATTGCATCCAGAATTCGTAAATTTCCTTGCAACCCAAGCAATAGACAAAGCAGAATGGGACAAAATTAAAGCCGATACGCCAGAAATTGCAGAGCAAGAATTGGATGTTTTTTCGGATTTAATTTGGGAAGGTGTACTTGGAAGAGCCGCTTATTTGGAACATTTTTCTAAAAATCATATTTTCCTT
This sequence comes from Flavobacterium sp., assembly GCA_043770135.1. Classification (GTDB taxonomy): domain Bacteria; phylum Bacteroidota; class Bacteroidia; order Flavobacteriales; family Flavobacteriaceae; genus Flavobacterium. Next base: position 7,197 of record JAYVIN010000015.1, read on the forward strand.
TTTCAATGTTTTGACACTTATATTCAATCGATAGTACTAAAATCATTGGTTCCTGAAATTAATTTTTTGACAAAAGACGGTTTGCAATGGTTGAGCGACAACATGTTTACCGAAACCATCGAAATAAAAACAGGTAAAAAAGTATTTACAGAAGAACGCAATAAATCGATATTTGAATTAATCCAACAAGGATCAGTATTGACCGACGGACAATTATTCAAACAAATTATTTCGATTATTGAATCGTAATTGTATATGATTTTCTAATTAATTGGTTATTTTAGTCCTATATTTCAAAAGCTAAAATAGCCAATTCACTTTTATGGACATTCCTAATACAATTCAACAATTACGAGAAGAATTAAACCAACACAATCATAATTATTATGTTTTGGATTCGCCTACCATTTCTGATTTTGATTTTGATTCTAAATTAAATCAACTTCAAGAATTAGAAAATAATCATCCCGAATATTTTGATGAAAATTCTCCAACGCGGCGGGTTGGTGGTGCAATAACTAAAAACTTCGAAACAGTCAAACATGATTACCGAATGTATTCTCTTGATAATTCGTATTCTAAAGACGAATTAGTCGAATGGGAAAAAAGAATTCAAAAAATACTTGGTGATGTTCCATTAGAATACACTTGTGAGCTGAAATACGATGGAGCATCAATTAGTATAACTTACGAAAACGGCGTGCTAAAACGCGCTGTAACACGTGGTGATGGTGTTCAAGGGGATGACGTTACTAATAATATAAAAACCATCAGATCCATACCGCTTGAATTAAAAGGAAATTTTCCTGAAACCTTTGATGTTCGTGGCGAAATCATTTTGCCTTTTGCTGGATTCGAAAGAATGAACCAGGAATTAATCGAAATGGGAGAAACGCCTTATTCTAATCCTAGAAATACGGCATCTGGAAGTTTAAAATTACAAGATAGTTCTGAGGTTGCGAAAAGGCCTCTTGATTGTTTGCTGTACTTTATTGTGGGATCTAAACTTCCATTTGATTCTCAGTTTGAGAGTTTAATAACTGCTCGGGATTGGGGTTTTAAAGTGCCTAAAGAAGCTCAATTGGCCAAAAATCTAGAACAAGTTTTCGAGTTTATAGACTATTGGGATATCCAAAGGCATAACTTACCTTATGAAACCGATGGGGTAGTGGTTAAAGTGAATTCTTATCAGCATCAGGAAGAGTTGGGTTATACTGCAAAGTGCCCCCGTTGGGCAATCGCATATAAATTTAAATCAGAACAAGTTTCGACACGATTAAATTCAATTTCGTTTCAAGTGGGACGAACAGGTGCAATTACTCCAGTGGCGAATTTAGCCCCAGTACAACTAGCGGGTACTATAGTAAAGAGGGCTTCTTTGCACAATGCAGATCAAATCGAAAAATTAGATATTCGATTAGGCGATACTGTTTTTGTAGAAAAAGGAGGAGAGATTATTCCGAAAATTATCGCAGTAGATTTAAGCCAGCGCCCTGAAAATTCAGAACCTACACTATATATCACGCATTGTCCAGAATGCCAAACCAAACTTGTTCGTACCGATGGCGAGGCCAATCATTATTGTCCTAATTTTTATGGTTGTCCACCCCAGATTATTGGTAGGATTCAACATTTCATCTCCCGAAAAGCAATGGATATAGAAGGACTCGGAGGCGAAACCGTAGCTTTGCTTTATACAAATGGGTTGGTTCATAATTATGCTGATTTGTATGAATTGACAGTCGAACAAATTTTGCCTTTGGAGCGAATGGCGCAGAAATCAGCAGAAAACTTGATAAACGGTGTCGAAAAATCAAAAACAATCCCTTTTGAACGTGTTTTATATGCATTGGGAATTCGTTTTGTGGGCGAAACGGTGGCAAAGAAGTTAGCCCAACATTATAAAACGATAGACTCACTCAGTCGGGCTTCATTTATGGATTTGGTTTTGGTTGACGAAATTGGTGAGCGAATTGCCTTTAGTGTTCTTGATTTTTTTGAAAATCAAGAAAATAAAATTATAGTAGACCGATTAAAAAGTTATGATGTCCAATTCGAAATCATCGAAAACACGAACATAAACGCAACCGACAAATTATCAGGCAAAATATTCGTTGTTTCGGGTGTCTTCGAACAATTATCAAGAGATGAATTGAAAAAAGCAATTGAGGATAATGGAGGAAAAGTAGGAAGTTCGATTTCGGCAAAAACCAATTTTGTGATTGCTGGAGCTAACATGGGACCAGCAAAACTAGACAAAGCGGTGAAATTAAATATTTCAATAATTGCTGAAAAGGATTTTCTGAAGATGATTGAGTAACTCTCCTAAATTATTCTTTTTTAGTTTTATCCTCGTTAAATTTCTTAACAATCAGCTTCAATTTTTCTTTTCGTTCAATTTTAGCTGCTTTTATTTTGTCTTGTTCTTTGTGTAGCTTATCGTTGTGTATTTTTATGTTTCTTTCGTTATTTCGTCCCATTTATAGTGCTCTTTTTATTTCTTCCAATGATTGATTAGTATATATTAATTCGTCCACAATTTTTTTTCTGAGGTCTTCTAAGTTTTCATATTCAAAATGTTTTGCCCATGAAGTTAGATTTAAAATGTTACGGATTTGTTTGATTCTTTTTGTAGTTTCAAAACTAGTTCTAAGTATCGCTTTGAGATTGTAGTTTGGATTATTTTTATGCTGGTAATTCACAGAGTTTTTAGTATAATCAACTTCTAAATAATACAGTTTTTGTTCATTATTATCAGGATAAAAGGAATCCCAAGTAGCAAAACCTAACTTTGTTTTACTAGTAGTATTGGGTTCTGTAGAATCTAATCTCCATTTACTGTTAGCTAATCGACCCCAATGATTTGATAAACGATACATTCCGAGTTCCGTGAAATAATACAAACTACCCGATTTACTTTCGAAATTTACTTTTAAATCTTGAATTAAAATTAAATCTACTTCTTTGAAAACACAAAATGTATTTTTGAAAGAATTTGGATTTGGACGAAATGTTGAAATCATCTCGCAAAGATAATAAGAAAGCAAAGCAAAAATTAATTGACTAGCTTTGCATCTTAAATATTTTTAAATCTATTAGATTATGACTAAGTCGTTACAAGAAAAAATGCTTCAAAAAGGGGTTTATACCGGAATAATTGAACAAGATGAAAATAACAATTTTTTTTGTGGTGAATACTTATTAGATTTTAAGATGGTAACAGCAAATCATCAACTCGGTGATTGGGTTACTATTAAATCCGTTATTGAAAACCCAAGCGATATCAATTACAATAAATATCCAAAAAAATCAAAAAACTTTGATAAGGCCAACAATAAACCTCAGCAATAATGTTTTGAGGGATTTTATATTTTAAAAAAAAGTGTACCTTTGCAAAAAATTGTCTATTTTGAAATTTAATTGAACTGATTTCATTCTAAAAGACAAGTATTTATCTTAGTTTATGAAAAAAATAGTCGAATACCGTAAGTTATTAAACGTTGACAAAACTGTTGAATTAAAAGATTTAAAAACGATTTATCGCAATGCGATGAAAGAAGCGCATCCTGATAAATTTCAAGGTGATGACGCAGGACTTAAGGAAGCTGAAGAAAATAGTAAAAAAATAATTGAAGCCTATCATTTTTTAGTAAGTATCAATCCTGAAACGATAAAACAAAACTTACCAGAATATACAGAAACGATTACAACTTCTACGATTACGGATTATAAGTTTGTTGACGGAAGATTAATCATTAATTTTTCAAACGGTAGTGTGTATGAATACATCAGTGTTCCTAAAGCTACTTATGTAAAAATGGTAAATGCTGATTCTCCGGGACGATTTGCCAAAAGACACATACTTAATGCTTTTACTTGGAGAAAAACAATCAACCAAGATTAAAGTAAATTTTGACCTAAAAAAAAATTCCTTTTCAACATTGTTGAAAAGGATTTTTTTTTAGGAATAAATACTATTAGAATTTGTATCGGATTCCTAATGCTATGTCAGAACCATAGCTGTTTTGATAGTATCCATTTCCACCAAATTCAGGTCTAAAATCTAAAGAAAGTTGAATAGGAGCTTCGTCAAAATTATATTCAATTCCAATATCTCCAGCAGCAAAAACGAATGTTCCGCTATCATTTCCAACAGAATTGTCTATACTCCAACTCCCTACACCGCCACCAACTCCAGCGTACCAATTGAATCCACCATCAATATTCCAAACCCATTGGTAAATACCAGCTAGTTTAAAGGCATTGATTTTGTTTGAATTTCTCCATCCTAAATCCAATTCTAAACGGTTAGCATCCGATAATCTTCTTTGATAAGACACTTCAGCTCCAAAGCCATCATTACTACCCAAACGCAATCCGATAGCGTTTTCTGAAATGTCTTGGGCATTCATAATAGTTGTTAACCCAACAAGCAGTACTACTGATAAAAAGATTTTTTTCATAATTTTAAAATTTAGTTTTCACAAATATACAACTAATAATTTTCGAAAAAATTATCTTTTGCTATTCAAAATCATAGTTTTACTTAAATAAAAATTAATTATAGAATCGAAAAACCCTATAATTATAAAAGAAAGTTACAATTGATTCCTTACCTAAATAATTGTATTTTTATGAAGTATTAATTTAGAAATTGATAATTAAACAAGATCAAGACTGTATCTTTGTTGTAATTACACAAAAATAATTTGAGATTATGTTATTTTCATTGATTATTCCTGTTTATAATAGGCCTGAAGAAGTAAATGAGCTTTTAGAAAGTTTAACAAATTTAAACTACAAAGATGATTTTGAAATTGTAATTATCGAGGATGGTTCTACTTTAAAATGCGAAGAAATACTTAAAAAGTACAGTTCCAAACTTGCTATTTCATACTATTTCAAGGAAAACTCTGGACCAGGTGATTCTAGAAACTTTGGAATGAAAAAGGCAAAAGGAGAATATTATATCATTTTAGATTCCGATTGTATCATTCCTGAGGATTATTTGACAGTGGTTGCAACTTCTTTAAAACAAAATTATGTAGACTGTTTTGGTGGACCAGACAAGGCGTTGGATAGTTTTTCGGATATTCAGAAAGCAATCAATTTTGCTATGACTTCTTTTTTAACAACAGGAGGCATAAGAGGTGGTTCCGAAAAAATTGATAAGTTTCAGCCCCGAAGTTTTAACATGGGATTGTCAAAAAAAGCTTTTGAAGTTTCGAATGGTTTTGGAAATATTCATCCTGGCGAAGATCCGGATTTAACAATACGGTTGTGGAATTTAGGTTTTGAAACCAGACTTTTTCCTAAGGCTTTTGTTTATCACAAACGCAGAATTGACTGGGAAAAGTTCACAATTCAGGTTAATAAATTCGGAAAAGCAAGGCCTATTTTAAATAGTTGGTATCCCAAATACAATAAGTTAACCTATTTTTTTCCCTCTGTATTTTTAATTGGATTGTTAGCAGCTTTATTCCTATTGCTTTTAAATTATCATTTCTTGCTTCAAATGTATTTTATTTATTTCTTACTATTATTTGTGGTATCCAGTTTTCAAAACAAGAGTTTGAAAATCGGATTGTTATCCATCAAGGCAGTTTGGAAACAATTTTATGGTTATGGGACAGGTTTTTTGATTTCTTACTTAAAAATAATCATTTTGAAACAACAACCTAAAGTGGCTTTTCCAGAATTATTTTTCAAAAAATAAGATGACAAAAATTATTGGTTTAACAGGCGGAATTGGCAGTGGAAAAACCACAATAGCTAATTATTTTAAAGCAGCTGGTGTTCCAGTTTATATTGCAGACGATGCAGCCAGAGAAGTCATGAAAACTACCGAAATTCAAAGTGAAATAAAAAAAGTTTTCGGAAATTCTGTTTTTGACGGCGGGAATTTAGATAGAATGAAAATAGCCGATATTGTATTTAGTAATCCTGAAAAATTAATTGCGCTCAATGCAATTATTCACCCAGCGGTTAAAAATCATTTTAAGTATTGGATTTTAAATTATAAAAAATTTCCTTTTATAATTTATGAAGCTGCAATATTATTCGAAAGTGGTAGTTTTAAAAACTGCGATACAATTATAAATGTTACAGCACCAATCGAATTGAGAATAGAAAGAGTAATGGAGCGAGATAAAACAACAAGAGAAGCCGTTTTGAAAAGAATAAATATGCAATGGACTGATGAACAACGCAGCGCAAAATCGGATTTCACTGTAGAAAATGTTTCTTTGGAAGCGACAAAACTAGAATATGAAAAAATTCTTAAAATTTTGAATATTTAATATTTTTTTATGTTTTTGTTAATCTTTGGTTAATTTATTTTTAGTTATATTGTTAAAATGTTAATTTTGTTTCGATGAATAAGATTTTTTTTAGATTATTATTAATATTAATGAGTTTGTCCTTAATCGGGATAATTTTGGTTCAAGTTTATTGGTTTACGACTTCATTTAAAAATAATGATGAACAATTTAAGTTTCACGTAAAACAAGTAATAGGAAATGTGGCCAATAAACTTCAAAAACAAGAGGCTTATAGTTTTTATGATAAATACAACCAGTACAAAGATAGTACGGGGAAAATTCCTCAAAAAAATGATTTGTTAGAGTTTTATTACGTTCAAAAAGACCATAAAACGAATAAAACAATTGTATATTCAAATAGTGTGATTTCAGAAGATTATTCTATTTCATCTGCGTTCTTTGACAAAAAAATAGATAGTGTAAAATTAAAAAGTTTTAATTCTAAGCGAGTTACTGAAGTGTACAACTCGAATAAAATAGACAATCCTAGTGTTCAGCAAGATATGACGCCAGATGTTAAAATTGAAAAATCAGGAAATTTAGATGTTTTAGATAATGCCCAATTTGAAATATTTTTTAAAGATATTGCCTCAGCAATGTCAATTGAGGAAAGGGTGTCAAAAGAGACTGTAAATAAATTATTGAAAAATGAACTAGAGGAATATGGCGTAAATACTCCATTTGAATTTGCAATTTATGATAAAGAAAAGAACACTAAGGTAAAATCGGATGGGTTTTTGTATGACCAAAACAAAATTTATTCTATCCCAATTTATATTGATAATGAAGGAAAAAGTGACTATAAATTAGTAGTTGAATTTCCTCAAAAAAAGGAATTTTTATTGTCGGATCTTGTTGGAATAACAGTGTTGTCCATCATTTTTACATTAATTATTATAATCGCTTATTCCAGTGCATTGAATCAGTTAATTCGGCAACGAAATATTTCAGAGATAAAATCGGATTTCATCAATAATATGACACACGAGTTTAAAACTCCTATTGCGACAATTAATTTGGCTTTGGATGCTATCAAAAATCCAAAGATTATAGATGATAAGGAAAAGGTTTTTAAATACCTCCAAATGATAAAAGAGGAGAATAAACGGATGCATGCTCAAGTAGAAAATGTATTGCGTATTTCTAAATTAGAGAAAAAAGAATTAGATATAAGTAAGCAATCATTAAATATAAAAGGAGTAATTGATGATGCAATAGAGCATGTACATTTAATTTTAGAGGATAGAAACGGAAAAATAACGAAGCATTTTGATGCTATCAGAACTAGCGTTTTGATTAATGATGTTCATTTTACGAATGTTATTGTAAATATTTTAGAAAATGCAATTAAATATTCGCCCGAAATTCCTGAAATTGAAATTTATTTAGAAAACATAAAAGATTTTGTTGTCATAAAAATTAAGGATAATGGAATCGGAATGAGTAAAGTAGCACAAAAAAGAATTTTTGAAAAATTTTATAGAGAACATACAGGTGATTTACACAATGTCAAAGGGCATGGTTTAGGGTTAGCCTATGTAAAAAAAATTATTGACGACCATAACGGTCAAATTTTTGTAGAAAGTGAAAAAGGGAAAGGTAGTACCTTTATAATAAAATTACCATTAATAAATTAAGTTATGGAAAATACAAACAAAAGAATACTCTTGGTTGAGGACGATTTGAATTTTGGAGCGGTTTTAAAAGATTATTTAATGCTAAATGATTTTGATGTCACTTTAGCAAAAAACGGAATGGAAGGTTTTGAAAAGTTCAAAAAAGACACTTATGATTTGTGCATTTTGGATGTGATGATGCCTTACAAGGATGGTTATACCTTGGCCAAAGAAATCCGAGAAAAAAATCAAAATGTGCCTATTATTTTCTTGACAGCCAAAACAATGAAGGAAGATGTTTTGAAAGGATATAAAGCGGGTGCTGACGATTATTTAAATAAACCTTTTGATTCTGAAGTTTTATTGATGAAAATAAAAGCTATTATTCAAAGAAAATCTTCAGTAATAAGTGCCGAACCAGCACAATTTGAATTTAATATAGGAAAATTTCATTTGAATTCAAAACTTAGATTTTTGAGTTTTGATAACGAAGAACCTGTAAAATTATCTCCAAAAGAGAACGAATTGCTTAAAATGCTTATTCTTCACGAAAATGATTTGATGCCAAGAGAAATGGCTTTGACCAAAATTTGGAGAGATGATAATTATTTTACATCTCGAAGCATGGATGTGTACATTGCTAAATTAAGGAAATACTTAAAGTTAGATAAAAACGTAGAAATTCTAAATATTCACGGAGAGGGATTTAGATTAGTAATCAAAAAATAATCATTTTGTTAACGTAAATTAAGATAGTTAAAAAAATAGGGTTCAACTTTAATTAAAAAGTCAAACCCTATATTTTTTAACTTAAACATTTTTTAGAATAGTGTCAATCATTCTTTCTTAACTTCTTCTTGGTCTTTTTTCTCTTGGTGCATCACCAAAACTTTCAGAACGTCTAGCTGGTCTTTCTGACGAACCACCTTCACGTCTTGGAGCTTCTGATGATCTTGGAGCTCTATCAGAGAATCCGCTAGTTCTTGGTGCTGAGCTGCTTCTTGGTCCAAAACCACCTTCACGAGGGGCTGAACTTCTGTCGCTTCTGAATCCGCCACCTGAACCTTCACGTCTTGGTGCAAAGTTTCCTTCTCTTCTTGGAGCAGCACTTCTTCCGCCACCAAAACCACTTGAACTTCTTCCGTTGTGATCTCTACGTCCGCCACCATCGTTTTTAGAAATTTCTACATTGATACGACGTCCTTCTAAAGTTGCGTTATTCAATATGTCCATTACTTTATCGGTATGTTCTGGATCCGTGTTGAAGAAAGAGAACCCTTCTTTTACATCTACTTTAAATACATCATCACGACCCAAGTCAAGGGTTTCTTTCAAATAATCTTTCAATTGCATCCAGTCGAAGTTATCTCTAGAACCAATATTTACAAAATAACGAGTTGCACCACTGTTGTTGCTTTCTCTTGAGCCACCATCTCTATCATCACGTTCCCGTCTTTCTGAACCTGAAGATTGATTAGAGATGTCTCTGTTTTTCTTGTAATAAGCTATAAAACGGTTGAATTCAACCGATACCATTTTCTTGATTAACTCCTCTTTCGATAAACCTTCCAAAACACTATTGATAGCCGGAAGATAGTTGTCAATTTCATGATCTACCTCAGTATCTTTGATTTTGTTGGCTAAATGCAATAACTGAATTTCGCAGATTTCGATTCCTGATGGAATTGTTTTTTCTTCGAATTTCTGTTTAATAATTCTTTCGATAGATGAAATTTTTCGGATTTCACTTTTGGTTACAATAACGATAGAAGTTCCTAATTTACCTGCACGACCAGTTCGTCCTGAGCGGTGATTGTAGGTTTCTATTTCGTCTGGTAATTGGTAGTTTACTACGTGAGTAATGTTATCCACATCAATTCCTCGGGCAGCTACATCGGTAGCTACAAGCATTTGGATTTGGCGACCTCTAAAAGATTTCATCACACCATCACGTTGCGCTTGAGATAAATCTCCGTGTAAAGCAGCAGCGCTGTATCCATCTTCGATTAATTTTTCGGCAACGGCTTGTGTATCTCGTTTTGTTCTACAAAAAACTACTGAAAAAATGTCTGGATTAGCATCTGCCAATCGTTTTAAAGCTTCGTAACGATCACGTGCATTTACCAAGTAAAACTCATGAGAAACGGTAGCTGATCCTGAGTTTTTTGCACCAACAGTAATTTCTACTGGGTTGGTCATGAATTGTTTTCCAATTCTAGCTACTTCTGCTGGCATGGTAGCCGAGAATAACCATGTGTTTTTTTCGTCTGGCGTATTAGATAATATGCTTACAATGTCTTCGTAGAAGCCCATATTTAACATTTCGTCTGCTTCGTCAAGAATACAATAATTGATTTGAGTAATGTTTACCAATCCTCTGTTAATCATGTCTTGCATTCTACCTGGAGTTGCTACAATAATTTGCGCTCCTCTTTTGATGTCCCTAGCTTGGTCAGTAATACTTGCACCACCATAAACAGCCACTACATTAATACCTTTTTCGTATTTTGAGTAGTTTTTAATTTCGTTTGTAATCTGCAAACATAGTTCGCGGGTAGGTGATAAAATTAACGCCTGTGTATTTCTGTTGTTGGCATCAATTTTTTGAATGACTGGAAAACCGAAAGCTGCTGTTTTCCCTGTCCCTGTCTGAGCCAACGCAACTAAATCAATGTCTTGTTCCAATAATAGGGGAATCGCTTTCT
>JAYVIN010000016.1:0-5937 GCA_043770135.1 Flavobacterium sp.
GAAATTTTGCAATTCGGTTTGATAATGACTATCATCTTCAACATAAGGCAAATTCAAAATGCCCAAAGGTTTAAACTTGTCGTCTTTCATTAAACTATAAGAAGAACGGTTCTTTTTTCCGTCAATATTTTTTCGATCGTAATAGCGTTTTTTGATCGACGATTGAACTAGTTTTAGAATGTATTTTGGAATAGGTGGTGCAGCAGCGTCTATAGAAAATCTCGATTTAGAAGATTTTAGCAATTGCCCATTTAAACTGTAAATATTAATTTCAAGATTGTGAATATCGGATAATTCGTGAATTTTATCTTTGAAAATAAGGGCTAAATTACTTGAAGTGAGCGGATAAGTAGTGTTCGAAAGCACATAATTGATATTTTCTTTTATGGCATCTTCTTTGTGTTCCAGTTGTTTTTGGTGGTATTGCTTGGCTTCATTTTTAAATTGAAAAATTGAAATGGAAGCCAGTACTATTGAGGCTACAATAATCAATACAATCATCGAAAGGAAAATCCTGATCCGCAACGAAAGCATTGCTATTTTGAAGTTTATTAGCATATTTTTATGTAATTAGTGCTCAGTGTTCAGCAAATAGTGTTCAGTTCCTTAACTGACTACTTATTTCTGATTACCGCTCACTATTTCTTTCTCGAATTCGTTTATAAAACTTAAATCCTAACATAATAGTTATAGAAAAAATAAAAATACCCAACACACCATAAATCCAGTTAAAGGCATTTTTTAAAATTACTAAAAATACAACTGCAAATAAGATTATTGTTGCGCCTTCATTCCATAATCGCATAAAGTTGGAACTGTATTTTACTTTATCTTTTTGCAATTGAGAATAAATTTGTTGGCATTTTAATTGGTAAACAATTAGTAAAACTACAAATCCCAGCTTAACGTGCATCCAGGGCATTTCTAGCCAAAAAGGCATTAAAATTAAAAGCCATATTGCAAATAACGTTGCCAAAACCGCACTTGGCCAAGTGATAATGTACCACAAACGATAGGTCATTATTTTGTATTGTTTTTGCAAAATTTCTCTCTCTGGCGATGGTTTGTCGTTGGCTTCAATTTGGTACACAAACAAACGAACAATATAAAAAAGACCAGCAAACCAAGTGATTACAAAGATGAGGTGTAACGATTTTAGGTAGTTGTAGTAATCCATATTTTTTGTTTAAAGTTTAGAGTTTAAGGTTTAAGCTCACTAAACAACTTTAAACCTTAAACTTTTAAACATTTCTATTTAGCCCATTTTTCAATCCAATTAACAACAAGATCACACCATTCTTCCTCATCGTTCAAACATGGAATTGCCATAAATTCCTTGCCACCGTGATGTATGAATTCCTCTTTGGCTTCCATAGCAATTTCTTCTAAAGTTTCTAAACAATCTGACACAAAAGCCGGCGTTACTACTGCTAATTTCTTGATTCCTTTTTCTGGCATTTTGTTCACTTCGACATCGGTGTAAGGCGTTAGCCATTTGTCTCCCGCTAATCGGGACTGAAAGGTTTGGCTGTATTTCTCTTTTGGAATATTCAAATATTCGGTCACTAATTTTGTAGTTTCATAGCATTGATGGCTGTAGCAAAACTCGTGCGCTGGCGATGGTGTGCTGCAGCAAGTACGGTCTATTTTGCAGTGCGATTTGGTAATATCGGTTTTGCGAATGTGTCTTTTTGGGACACCGTGATAGGAGAATAACAAATGGTCATAATCAAATCCTTCCAAATGTTTTTGGATGCTTTCGGCTAAAACCTTAATATAATCGGGTTTGTTGTAAAAAGCAGGTACAATGGTAAATTTCATATCTGGAAAATGCTTCTGACGCAGTTCTTCTGCTAAAACCAAAATCGTTGTCGTTGATGCCATGGCGTGCTGCGGATACAAAGGAAAAAGCATCACTTCATTTACGCCTTTATCGTGCAATTCTTGCAAACCTTTTAGGATGGTTATTGTGCCATATCGCATCGCCAATGCCACAGGAATTGCAGATTTTGAAGCCACTTTTTGATGCATTTTTTTCGAAATCACAATCAATGGTGAACCTTCGGGAGTCCAAATTCGAGCATAAGCTTCTGCTGATTTTTTTGGTCGTGTTTGCAAAATAATGCCACGAACCAACAAGGCTCGTAATAAAAATGGCACATCAATAACGAATCGATCCATCAAAAATTCATCTAAATACGGTTTTACAGCTGCCGGCGTTGGACTTTCTGGCGAACCAAGATTGACTAATAGAACTCCTTTCATATTGTTTTTTTATTTTCTATTTAAGCTAGTTATGTTTTTGAACTCTCGTGTTTTTTTGTTTTTACATATTTGGATTTAATCCCATTAAATATTTCTTTGGTGTTGTTGCGAATTTCTTTTTGAATGCGGCTATAAAATGACTTCCTGTACTGTAACCAATTTTCAATCCCACTTCATTTACATTATACGAACCAGAATCTAATAATTGTCGGGCATAATCCATTTTATAATCAAACAAAAAACCATAAACCGTATCGCCATAAATTTGTTTGAAACCCATTTTTAGTTTCTTTAAATTTAGTCCAATCTGATCTGCTAATTCCTGTAATCCTGGTGGTTCAGCCATATTGGCAATGATAATTTCTTTGGCTTTTTTTATTTTCAAAACATTTTCTTCATCTATCAAGAACGGACATTGCTCGGCATTCGGGTCTTCATTTCTATTGAAAAACAAACTTAATAATTCATATCCTTTTCCTTTATAGTATAAATTTTTTATGGAAGGATTTAAATTATAATGGAACATTTGGTTGAGTACAATTGCCATTGACGGACTTATGTTTTCCTCGCCATAATATTTCTTATCTCTGTTTTCGGCACTCAAAAAAGGAATGTGATTGGAATGGGTCGAGAATAATCCGTGAAACTTTTTTATAGAAACCAGAATAGTAATTAACCAAGATTTTGGGTCGATTTCAAGGTGTAGCGGCAATTCTTTTTGTGGATTGTAAAACAGTAATGATTTCTCTTCTTTCAAATCCAAAGTATAATTGCCTTGATTGAAAATGAATTTGGCATTGCCTTTTAATCCAAAATGAAACTGGATAAAGCCAATAGTTACTTGATGTTCTTCAATTACAGTCGCCTCGGTATCATTTTGAAATCGAAGCAAAATAAAATCATCATCAATTTTTATTTCTTCTTTAGAACTCATAGCGATGTTTTTTTAACAAATGTTCAAGTATTTAAAATGTATTTATTTAGAATTATTCTAAACAAAGTTGTTTAAAAGCATTGATTTTAGAACAAAAATAAAACAAATAACGATAAAAATTACTTTTTTAAACAAAATATCTCACAGCGACACAAAAAGAACTTATAGCGTTACTTTTATAAAAAGGATAGCAATACTTTTGTTCCACTTTAGGATTAACAGCATTTTATGGAAAACGGAACTCTATCAAAACATACCACTTTCTACTCAATAGGTTTGAGTTACAAGAAAGCTGATGCTGATATAAGAGGAAAATTTAGTATTGATACTCAAGCCAAAGCTAAATTATTAGTCCAAGCCAAACAAGAAGGAATCGAAAGTTTAGTCGTTACTTCTACTTGCAATAGAACCGAAATTTATGGTTTTGCCCAACATCCGTTTCAACTCATAAAATTACTTTGCGAAAACTCAAACGGAACTGTTGAAGACTTTCAAAAAGTGGCTTATGTTTATAAAAACCAAGAAGCCGTTTCGCATATGTTTCGTGTAGGAACCGGTTTAGACAGCCAAATTTTAGGCGATTTTGAAATTATTGGCCAATTAAAAATTGCTTTTATCGAAAGCAAAAACTTAGGATTAGTTAATAATTTTTTGGAGCGATTAATCAATGCCGTTATTCAAGCCAGTAAAAAAATAAAAACAGAAACCGAAATTTCTTCTGGCGCTACATCGGTTTCCTATGCTGCAGTCCATTATATTTTTAAGAATGTAGAAGATATTGGCAACAAAAATATTTTGCTTTTTGGCACAGGGAAAATAGGCAGAAACACCTGTGAAAACTTGATTAAACATTCTAAAAACGAACATATTACATTAATTAACAGAACCAAAGACAAAGCCGAAAAAGTCGCTGGAAAATTTAATTTGGTCGTAAAAGATTATGCCGATTTGCAACTCGAACTTCGAAAAGCCGATGTTGTTGTAGTGGCAACTGGTGCGCAAAATCCAACCATTGACAAAGCTATTTTGAATTTAAAAAAGCCATTATTGATTTTGGATTTATCAATTCCTAAAAATGTCAATGAAAATGTCAAAGATTTGGAGAACGTAACTTTAGTTCATTTGGATCATTTATCGCAAATTACTGATGAAACTTTGGAGAATAGAAAACTTCAAATTCCTGCTGCCGAAGCGATTATCGAAGAAATAAAAGAAGAGTTTCTGACTTGGACCAAAGGCCGAAAATATGCCCCAACCATTCACGCACTCAAAGCAAAACTGAACACCATTAAGGACTCGGAACTTAATTTTCAACGAAAAAAATTTTCTAATTTCGATGAAGAACAAGCCGAAATCATCAGCAATCGCATCATTCAAAAAATTACGAATCATTTTGCCAATCACCTTAAATCCGATGATACTGTTGTAGACGAAAGTATCGATTGGATTAACAAGGTTTTTCAAATCGAAAGCAAATAATCTAAACCTAAATTTTTACTGGTTTAAAGAAACAAAAATGGCTGAAAAAATCATAAAAATTGGAACTCGAGACAGTGAATTGGCACTTTGGCAAGCACATCACGTTGAAAAAAAACTCAACGATTTAGGGTATAAAACCCAAATTGTTGCTGTAAAATCGCAAGGCGATATTTTGCTCGACAAACCACTTTATGAACTTGGAATAACCGGAATTTTTACAAAAACATTAGATATTGCCATGCTCAATGGCGAAATCGACATTGCGGTTCATTCGATGAAAGACGTGCCAACGGCTTTACCAATAGGAATTGTACAAGCTGCAGTGCTCGAAAGAGCCACTACTTTGGATATTTTGGTTCACAAAGGAAACCTCGATTTTCTCGAAGGAAACGGAACAATCGCTACAGGAAGTTTGCGTCGTCAAGCCATGTGGCTCAATAAATACCCAAATCATACCGTAGTCGATTTGCGCGGAAATGTGAACACACGAATGCAAAAACTCAACGAAAGCGATTGGAACGGAGCTGTTTTTGCCGCTGCAGGTTTAGAAAGAATTGGCCTCACCCCCAGCCCCTCCAAAGGAGGGGCTACAAAAAACGTAAAAAGCCCCTCCTTTGGAGGGGTTGGGGAGGATCTAGATTGGATGATTCCTGCACCAGCACAAGGAGCAATGGTCGTTTTAGCCATGCAAAATGACGCCTTTTCTAAAGATGCTGTAGCCGAACTAAACGATCTCGAAACTGATATTTGCACGTACATCGAAAGACAATTCCTGAAAACACTCGAAGGCGGTTGTACTGCACCTATTGGAGCTTTGGCAACATTTAACCAAACAGACGACACCATTTCATTCAAAGGAATTTTATTATCCATTGATGGAAAGCAAAAAATAGAAATGGAAAAAATTGTAGATATTTCTCAATGGAAAAAATTGGGATTCTATGCTGCACAGGAAATTTTAGAAAATGGCGGAGCGGAATTGATGAAAACGATTAAGGAAAGTTTGAAGAAGTAATGAGCGACAAAATCAGCATATTAGCAACCAAAATACTGTCGAACCATCACCGACAAGCATTTATTGATGCCAAAATTGATCTTTTAGAAGACGATTTTATAGCAATAACCAACACAAATTTTGAATTAAAAAACATCAATCAGAATCTTATTTTTAGCAGTCAAAATGCGATAGTAAGTTTGATGGAACAACCAGATTGGGAACAATTGCAATCTAAAACCGTTTTTTGTGTAGGTTTAAAATC
>JAYVIN010000017.1:0-17750 GCA_043770135.1 Flavobacterium sp.
AATTGAAAAGATGGATTTTGCAAAAACTTACCAAGTTTGAAAATGCCCAACTTCTTTTTAATCTCTTTTTAATCACCGCTATTAGTAAATTGACTATCAAAACACAATATATCTGAATTTTGATGGCATTTTCATTATCTCCCAAAAAATATCTCAGCGGATAATTCTTAAATGATTTACTACTCTCCAATCACAATGCACATAAATACTTCCACCTTCTGCCAGTAGGTTGTGCATCAATTTCAATCGTTCGTACATCATCGATAAATAAGATGAAATCCCTTTCCCCCAAGTGTCACGATAGGCAATTTCCTCGATGATGGATTGTTTTTTTTCGGCAGTTTCGCCACCTATTTCTATGTTAAAACCAAAGTCGGCACCCACGGCAAATGGTGGGTCAATGTAAATGAGTTTGAGTCCGCCTTGTGCTTCTATCTCATCCCGAATGGGGCCGTTTGTCAATGCCGAAAGGATAAGTTTGTTGTCGCCCCAAATGAGTTTGTTCGTCCAACCCTTGAGTTGTCGTCCTCTAAAATCGGTTTCGAACATACTTACTTGTGCTTTGTCTTTTTCTTGTCGGGGTTCGTCTATGTGTTCTATGCTGTGAAACGACGGTAGTGCAATGTTGGTGGTGTCTTCACGGCGTCCGTTCCAAAACAGGAATACGTCTTCTTCGTCGGCAAAGAGTTTGTAGATGAATTCTTTGGGTAGTTTTTCGCCTGCTTTGATGAGGTCTATGATGGTGTTTTTGTCTTGTTCTGTCATTGTTGTTGGGTTAACCGCAAAGTTAGCTATATTTTTATGATTTAAAATTGATTTTCCGAATCCCAGTCAAATAGGGAAACCTTATAAACACTAGGATTTTTAAAATTTTCGGGATTATAGTTAAATAAGATTTGTGTATTCCTATTGTGATTCATTTTAATGCTATTTTTTAATTTTAAATTGTATTTCCGAAAGCCAGTCAACTAAAAAACAATTGATTTACAGCTGTTTATGATTTAATTCTGGAAGCCAGTCAACTAAGATTATATGTTTTGAAAATTTACTTTTCCGAAAGCCAGTTAACTAAAAACTCATTGATTTACAGCGTGTTATAATTTAATTCCGGAAGCTAGTCAACTAAGATTATATGTTTTGAAAATTTACTTTTCCGAAAGCCAGTTAACTAAGATTGTTTTTTTTAAAATTTACTTTTCCGAAAGCCAGTTAACTAAAAACTAATTGATTTACAGCGTGTTATGATTTAATTCCGAAAGCCAGTTAACTAAGATTGTTTTTTTTAAAATTTACTTTATCGAAAGCCAGTTAACTAAAAACTCATTGATTTACAGTATGTTATAATTTAATTCCGGAAGCCAGTTAACTAAGATTAACCCCAATACGGAATATAAATTGCATATTTGTCTGAATTACTTTCTGGATCTTTTAATTTAATTTTTCTATTATCGATAGTTTCTCTTATTAGTTTTGAAATTTGTGGTCTTTGTTTATCGCTCATTTTAAATCGTTCTCTCAAACTTGAATTGGTCATTCCGTCACTTGAAAAATATTTAATTACAGTATGTTGATATACGGCTTCAATACGTTCATTAACAGTCATTTCGGCAAATGTTTTTGGGCTGTACAAGATTACTGTAAACGAGTTTTCGGTTTCTCTAATCTTGAGTGGTGGTAAACCATACAACTCGATTGCGGTGATTGCTTTTTCAAATCCCGAGCCACGTTCTTCGCAAATGTTATAACGCCTGAATGCTGATGCCAGTATTTCGTTTCGAGATTCGGGCGAAGTTCTAATTAATCGGTCAATTTTTTTGCTGGGCAATAGTTTTCCGGGATTAGATATTTCTATTCTATCACTGAATATTTCAATCATTGGTCCCGAACCACGAATAGAAAAATCTTGGTGTATCAAGGCATTGGCAATCAATTCTCTCAAGGCAATTTCTGGATACATAGCTGTTTCTGTTCGCAAAGCATTTTTGATTACTTCGCTTCCTGGTAAAATTCCTTTTACAAACTGAATTAATCCTTCAAAACCAATGGCATATCCTTTTGTTCCGGGAAATTCTTTGCTTTCGCCAATTTTATTTTTACCTTCATATTTAATGAGTCGAACGGTTTTCCGAGCCAATCCATCAAAATCATTTAGGTTTTGTGCCGCAGCTAATGCACCAAAGTTAGTGATGTAAAACCCATCCGTATCTACTTTGATAATCATTTTTTCTTCTTCGAGCCAAGTTGTAATTTCGGCAAAATTGGTATGAATGGGTTTGTTTAATAGTTTATAAATTGTGGTGTAATCTAAAGTGGTAATAATTTCCAGACCCGTTTTTAGTTTTGAGGCGTGCAATTCTTCAAAAACTGGGGTTTTGCTGTTGAGCATCAATCCGCCAATTTCTTGACGAGAAGCTTTTCTGGTAGAACTTCCGCTTCTTATATAGCTTTCTTCGATTGTTTTATGAGCAAGATGTACGGGTTTTACGGCACTTTCGTTGACATAAATTATCAATATTGTTTTGTCTTGAAATTCTTCGAAATGGTGGTCGATAATCACCAACGGATTAACACCATCTCTGCACAAATTAGATAGTTTTTTGATAATGCTAACGGCATCAACTTTAGAAATCCCAACCGCTTTTGCAGTTACATCATCAATACCAAAAACTAAAAAACCGCCACCGGGCAAATTGGCAAATGCACTCAAATGTTTGGAGAGTTTTTCGTTATTTGGCGATAAGGTTTCTTTCCAATCGAGTTCGTTTAACTCTTGCGGAATTGGGCCAAGACTTTGGTTTAATAGTGTACGTGCTTTTACAATCCAATTTTTCATTTCACTTCAAATATTAGGCAAAGTTCCCCAAAAGCTTTTATATCTTTTTTTATATCGTCCCATTTTTCTTGCTTTACATAAACAGGTGTGTAGGTATAATCGGTTTGAATGGCATTAATGTCTTTGCACCAAGTTGCGAGTCGTTTTATTTTGCGAATATCGTCAAGATCTTCACGACCTTTAGTTTCGAGAATAAAAAAGGTGTTGTTGGCAGTTTTTACAAAAAAATCTGGAAAGTAAGAGGCAATATTACCGTCTTCTTTTTGGTATTCGATGCTAAAGTTTACACCACTTTCGCCCATAGTGTTTTTGGCAAATGAAGTTACATCAGCAAACCGACTTTCGAGGAAAGAAGCCATTTCTAGCTCGAACGGATTGTCGCCAATAATTTTATTGAAAACTGATTTTTTAGGAATCAAGTACGGTTGATTTTCGGCGACTTTTGGTTTGGTGTTTTTGAGTTGGATGTAATTTTTTACTTCGGCAGTTCCTTTATCGGTTATTGTAAGTTCGTCGATTGCTTTTTTGAAAGTTGTTTTCAAGATTTCTTTGGGTTCCAATTCCGATAAATTGCGCATCGTTTGCGGATTGCTCAATTCGACCTCGGTTGCAAACAATTGGTATTTGATAAAGCTTTCCACCTTTGGATACAACAAATTGAAACCACTAACCAATCGGCTTTCTTTAAGAATTACCGAAGTAAAAAAACCAATCACGTTGCGATAATCGGGGATAGTGTCTTTGAAAATGGTTTTATGAGAGAAATCGCCATTAATATCATTGAATACAATTTCTCTCAATTCGTTAGCATTGAAATTTTTCAGTCTTACTTTTTTATTGTTGAAAGTTCCAACATCTATCAATTCCAAATTTTTGAATTCACGATAAATCCTTGGACTCATTTGTGGAATTGGAATGTCTAAAGCATCCAGATCTTTACCTGAATTTTCTTTATCAACCTCAATAATGATAGGGTTTTTGCCTTTAGAGCCTTTTCCCATTGGGCTGTATTGAAATTCTACGCCTTCGGTTTTGAGACTTTCTACAAATTCTAAAAACGCTGGAGTTCCTACAACTACTAATTTTTCCTGTTGGTCAAAACCTGCTTCGGGAAACATTCTTCGCAATCCACGACCAATGGTTTGTTCAGGAAGAATTTTAGAATCGGCACCAAAAGGACGTAATCCGACAATTGTTGTTACATTACGAACATCCCAACCTTCACGCAACATCAATACTGAAACTACGGCTTTGTATGGCGAATGGTCTTTGTCTATATCATCGGCAGCTTTTCGTAGAATATCTAAAGCATCTTTGTCTTTTTTGCTGGAAGTTGTTTCTTTTATTTCGCCCGAATTGTTAGTATGAATGGTTAGCACCGAATTTTTCATCAACGGATAATTAGTTTCCAAAAATGCAGCAGCTTGATCGGCTTCTTTGGTGCTCATCGTCATAATGAACAAAATAGGCGTTTTGTAATTTTTCAACTCATCATATTGATGTTCCCATTCGATATAACCCAAATCAATATAATCTCGGTAGCGTTCTACAAAATCGCTGCTTTCTTTTTCTTTTATTTTTTGTCTGGAAGCTTCATCGGGCAAAACTGGCGATTTGACCACATTTTGTTTTATAGCTTCTACAAGTGGGTAATCACATATAGTTTGCACAAAAATAGCACCGTTGTTGTGTTTTGGAGTAGCGGTATAATCGGCTTGAAGACTGATTCCGTTTCCATTTTTGAGTTTTAATTTATTGCTAATGTCTTCAATGTTTTTGAACCACGCCAACGATTTATCGTGAATGTGATGTGCTTCGTCATTTAAAACTACCAAGTCTTTAATTTTAGAACTTCGCAATACTTTGCCCAAATCTAATCCTTTAGAAGTATCGGCATTTGGTTTTGGTTTTACACCAAGAAAAGTAGTTTCAAAAGTTTCTTCGGGTTCTTCATTAAAACACACACGATGAATATTGGTCAAGAAAATATTCCCAGATTCGGTAATTGGGCGGAGTTCATCTTGAATGTGGAGTGTAAGTTGAAAATCATTTTTCCAATCCAAATCGTTAAATCCGTTTTCGGGTATAAAAGGTTCGTCAAAAAACATTTTCAATCCGTCAAAATCTTTTCGTAAACGGTTTAAAACAATAATATTGGGCGCAATTACTAGAAAATCTTTCGATAATTTACTATCGATTTCATACAATTTATGAAAGTAAGACCAAACCAGAGTCAATCCCATCACTTTTGTTTTTCCTGCGCCAGTTGCCATTTTTATGACATATCTTGTCCAAGTCTCATCAAACCATCCAGTGCCAATTCTTCCAGACGAATCGAATTTCATTAATTCATATTTGTCTTTTGCATTGGCAACTTCATACAGATAAATGACAGATTCAATGGCTTCACGTTGGGAAAAGAAAAAGCTAAAACTGGTTTGACCTAATAAATGCACCTGATTGAACCAAAAATTCAATAATGATTTTGAAGTTTCAGATGCACCGTTGTAATCTTCCTCACGCCATTTGGCAACGGCTAGGCGAATTTTGTAAACCAATGGAGGTAAAAGCATTTCATATTTATTCTGAAAAGCATCTATTTGACTTTGAGATGGTGCCCATCTTTCGCTAGGAGAGATAATCTTAAACGGATTTATTAATTTCATCAATTTTGATTTAGTTTATTTTTCTATCTACCCAAACAACTCACCCGCTACATCCTCAATTTTAGCTACTAATCTTATTTTTATTCCAGTATTTTTCAAGGAGATTTTATTGTATTTGGACACAAAAATGGTCGAGAAACCTAGTTTTTCGGCTTCTTGAATGCGTTGATCTACACGGTTAACAGGGCGAATTTCGCCCGAAAGTCCGACTTCGCCAGCAAAGCAAAAATCTTTATTCACCGGAATATCTTCATTCGAGGATAAAATGGCAGCCACTACTGCCAAATCAATAGCGGGATCATCAACCGAAATTCCTCCGGTAATGTTCAAGAAAACATCTTTGGCTCCCAATCTAAAACCAGCCCTTTTTTCTAAAACCGCCAAAATCATATTCAGTCTTTTGGCATTATAACCTGTAGTGCTGCGTTGCGGTGTTCCGTAAACAGCGGTACTGACCAAGGATTGTATTTCGATCATCAAGGGGCGCATTCCTTCGAGTGTCGAAGCGATGGCGGTTCCCGATAATTCCTCGTCTTTGTGCGAAATTAATATCTCCGATGGGTTCGACACTTCGCGCAAACCATTACCTAACATTTCGTAAATGCCAATTTCGGCAGTAGAGCCAAAACGGTTTTTTAGCGAACGCAATATGCGGTACACATGATTTCTGTCACCTTCGAATTGCAGAACCGTATCGACCATGTGCTCCAAGATTTTAGGTCCAGCAATGTTTCCGTCTTTAGTAATGTGACCAATAAGAATGACTGGAATATTCGATTCCTTGGCAAATTTGATCAATTCGGCTGTGGTTTCGCGAATTTGCGAAATGCTTCCTGGAGTCGACTCAATGTAATCGGTGTGCAATGTTTGTATCGAATCGATAATGACGATTTCGGGTTCGATTTCTTGAATTTGTTTGAAGATATTTTGTGTTTTAGTTTCCGTAAGAATATAGCAATTATCCGTTTTCGAGCTAATTCTTTCGGCACGCATTTTTATTTGTTTTTGGCTCTCTTCGCCAGAAACGTATAAAGTTTTATAAGGTAATTTTAAAGAAATTTGAAGCAAAAGTGTGCTTTTTCCAATGCCAGGTTCGCCACCCAAAAGGATTAAAGAGCCAGGAACAATACCGCCACCCAATACGCGATTGAGTTCGCCATCGGTGGTGTCCATTCGAACTTCTTGGGTAGAATCGATTTCGTTGATTCGCAATGGTTTAGAAACTCGTTTGGATTCCGAAGTTGGGGTTTTCCAGCTTGATTTTTCTTCTTTTTGAATGATTTCCTCGACAATGGTGTTCCATTCTTTACAGGAATTGCATTGTCCTTGCCATTTTGAATATTGTGCGCCACAATTTTGGCAAAAAAAGGAGGTTTTTATTTTGGACATTTGGTGTTGACTTAGTTAGAGTTTTATTGTCTGTAAAGCGGACAATATTTATTTTTTAGCCACAGATTTCACAGATTCTCACAGATTTTTATAATTATTCTCATTTGAACTTTAATTAATCCTTTGAAAAATAGTCTTTTGCAGAAATAATTATTGGTACTAGTAAAAGATTGCCTTTTTTATTTATTTCGTTTGTGTAAAAATAAACGAAAGTCAACCAATAAAAAATTATTTGAAGAATTTTAAACTAATTGCTTTTTGAAATAAACGAAAAAGGAAGTTTAGGTCAGCGAATTGTCTTTTTCGTTCGGAAAAATAATCCAAGGTTTGAAGGTTTTGGCTTCTTCAAATTCTAAAGTTGCATAAGAAATAATAATAATAAGATCATCTTTTTGCACTTTTCGAGCGGCTGGTCCGTTGAGGGTTATTTCGCCAGAATTTGCTCGTCCTTTGATAACGTAGGTTTCAAATCGCTCGCCATTGTTGATATTGACAATCGAAACTTTTTCGCCTTCAATAATATTGACGGCATCCATCAAGGTTTCGTCAATAGTAATGCTGCCAATATAATTTAAATCGGCACCAGTTACTTTAACTCTGTGAATTTTAGATTTTACAACTTGAATTTGCATTTGGCAAAGGTAATTAATTTAATGAAATGGTATCAATCAATCGGACATTGTTAACAAATACGGCAATAAAAGCGCGGTATTTCTTGTTTTTGTTTTTTCTCAAACAGGGCAAAAGCGTTGTCTCGTCCGCAATTTGAAAATAGTCTAAGCTGAAATCTGGATTCTTTTCAAATGATTTTTGCACCCATTTTGTTATAGAAGTGGCACTGTTTGTTTTGAATTTTGTTTTTGCACCTACTAATGTTTTGAAGATTATGGAAGCTTCTTGTTTTTCTTTTGTAGATAAAAGTGCGTTTCTGGAGCTCATCGCTAAATTATTTGATTCTCTGTATATTGGACAGCTTTTTATATTGACTTTCATATTATTTTTAGCCACCAATTTTTTTATAATTTGCAATTGCTGAAAGTCTTTTTCTCCGAAATAAGCATTTGTGGGTGTTACAATTTCGAATAACCGTTTTACGATTGTGCCAACACCGTTGAAGTGACCCGGTCTAAATTTGCCTTCCATTTGATTTTCTAAATCATCAAAATCAAAATTGTCAGATTTGGTATTACCATTATAAATATCGTCAACGGTTGGAGCAAACACTATTATTTCTGGATTTAAAGCCACTATTTTTTTTAAATCGTCTTCTAATGTTCTAGGGTATTTTGCCAAATCTTCGGGATTGTTAAATTGAGTCGGATTGACAAAAATGCTAACCACAGTGCAGTTGTTTTCGGATAACGATTGCTCCATCAATGAGATATGCCCTTGATGCAAAGCACCCATGGTGGGAACAAAACCAATCGTGAAATACTCGTTTTTAATAGATTTTAAATAGGCTATCAAATCCCCATTTGTATTGAAAACAGGCATGGTTGTTTTGTTGAAATTAACTGCAAACTTAATATTTTAGTCTATAACTCCATAAATTTTTGTAATTTTGCGTGGTTTTTATTGCCAACAAATTTAGTAATTTACAATATGGAAGATAAGAAAATATTATATGTATCATCTGAGGTGGTACCTTATCTCGCTGAAAATGAGGTGTCTTCAATGTCGTACGAAGCGCCTAAAATGATAAATAATCAAGGGGGGCAAATAAGAATCTTCATGCCAAGATATGGCAATATAAACGAAAGGAGGCATCAACTACACGAAGTAATTCGGCTTTCGGGGATGAATTTGGTAGTAAATGATTTGGATATGCCTTTGATTATCAAAGTAGCTTCTATACCAAAAGAAAGAATACAAGTTTATTTTATTGATAATGATGAATATTTTAAACGCAAAGCCACTTTTACAGATGAAGAAGGGGTTTTGTTTCCTGATAATGACGAACGTGCTATTTTCTTCGCAAAAGGCGTTGTCGAAACGGTAAAAAAATTGAATTGGGTTCCCGATATTATTCATGTTCATGGTTGGATGGCGGCGATGTTGCCCATTTATATGAAGCATTTTTACAAAAATGAAGCTTTGTTTTCCGAAACAAAGATTGTTACCTCGGTTTACGGTCAGTCGTTTGATGGAACTTTAGACCCAGAAATGATGAATAAGGTGCTTTTTGATGGAATTCCAAACGAAGCAATTTTAGATCTAAAAAATCCTGATTATGAGAGTGTCATGAAATCAACTATTCAGCATTCGGATGCGGTTATTATTGCTTCAGAAAATGTATCTCCAAGTTTAACAAAATTTATAGAATCTTCAGGCAAACCTTTTTTACCTTTCGTTCCGAAAGAAAAATTCGCCGAGGCGTATACTAATTTCTACAAAAACACTGTTCTTTAAAATTAAACTTTTTTCATAAACATGTATACTCATTCCTTTTATAAGCAAATTCTATTTGTTGTAACTATTATTCTTTTGGCTTCCTGCGACAAAGATTATAACGAAATTGGAGCGGATTTGATAGATCAAAATAATATAGAATTAACTCCGGATTATTCGAATACTGTACAAGCAACTTGGAAAAAAACAGGTGCTATTGCCTCTAATAATTTAGAAGTAAACTCTTTGGGGATTTTAGATAATAGTGTGTTTGGTCAAACAACAGCCAATTTTGTAACACAAGTTCAATTGGCAAATGTAAGCCCAATAATAGATTTTAATTTAGATCAAACCGTTGAAAGTGTAACGCTTTACATTCCTTATTATTCTAAAGTGACTTCTTTAAATAGTGTTGGAAGACCTGTTTATGAATTAGATTCAATTTATGGAACTAAGACATCAAAAATAAAATTAAGCATTTACGAGAATAAATTTTTATTAGATAAAAGAAACGGCGAAATTGGAGCACCTATTTTAGATCCTAATTTTCCTCAATTGTATTATACTAATCAAAATACGGTTTTCAATGAAAAAAAAGGAAAATTACTGTACGCCAATAGTGCATTTGTATTTAGTCCAGATGAAATTAAAGTAACAACGCCAGCGATTGGTACAACAGCCCAAACCGAAACCTATTTTGCTCCAGGCATGAGAGTAGAATTAGACAAAACTTTTTTCGAAGAATTATTATTTGATAAATCAAGAGAGGATTATGATTTATCTAGCAATCCTAATTTTGAGCAATATTTCAAAGGGATGTATTTTAATGTAGAAAAAGCAGATCCTACTGGCGTATTGGCAAGAATGAATTTTAAAAATGGTACTATTGTAGTAAAATATAAAGAAAAAGCAATTATTGATGCTACTACACCTACTGTTGATAAATCAATCACTTTAAATCTATCTGGAAATACAGTAAGTCTATTAGACAACGAAGCCAGCATCGCAACAGATTCTTATTCCAGTCCGAAAGCAGACAGACTATATTTAAGAGGAGGAGAAGGTAGCGTAGCTATAATCGATTTGTTTAATCCCGCTATTGATGTTGTATCTTATATTAAATCTACTAAAACAATTGACCTAACAAAAGGGAATGGAATTCCGGATGAATTAGATTATATCAAAGAAAAAGGATGGTTAATAAACGAAGCGAATCTAACTTTTTATATAGACCGAGAAAGTATGGGAGTTGATGTTCCGGAACCCTATAGAATTTTTTTGTATGATGTAAATAACAAACAGGTTTTTTCAGCAGGTATTATTGAAAAAGATGCCAACAAACGGGGTCAGAAATATAAAGTTAACATTACGGATTATGTTAGAGGTCTTCTAATTAACGATAATGCTAATGTAACTTTAGGTGTTTCGGTTGCACAAGTTCTAACGAATCCTAATTTCAAGAAAATAGAAAATACCGTTCTTTATTCAGATTGGATAAAACTAACTTCATTACAACAAAACGCCTATTCTTTCCCAGAATCTTCGGTTATGAGTCCGTTGGGGACGGTTCTTTATGATAGTAATTCTTCGAATGGAGACAAAAAATTAAAACTCGAAATTTTTTATACAAAACCTAATTAACTCAAAATTATGTGTGGAATTGTTGGATATATCGGATATAGAGAAGCTTATCCTATCGTTATAAAAGGACTAAAAAGACTAGAATACAGAGGATATGATAGTGCAGGAGTGATGCTGTATGATGGTAGCGAAATGAAACTTTCCAAAACGAAAGGAAAAGTCTCCGATCTGGAAGAAAAGTCTAAAGATATTTCTACAAATGGAACTATAGGAATCGGACATACCCGTTGGGCAACTCATGGTGTACCCAATGATGTAAACTCACATCCACATCTTTCTAACTCTGGCGATTTATCTATAATTCACAACGGAATTATTGAAAACTATGCGCCACTAAAAGTGGAATTAGTAAAAAGAGGCTACGTTTTTCATTCCGATACAGATACGGAAGTGTTAGTAAATCTTATCGAAGAAATTCAAATAAAAGAAAATCTGAAATTAGGCAAGGCTGTTCAAGTTGCCTTAAATCAAGTGGTAGGAGCGTATGCAATTGCCGTTTTTGACAAAAAATCCCCTGATGAAATTGTCGTAGCTCGATTAGGAAGTCCATTGGCAATTGGCATTGGCGAGGGCGAGTATTTTATAGCCTCAGATGCCTCACCATTTATAGAGTACACTTCGAATGCAGTTTATTTAGAAGATGGTGAAATAGCCAATATTAGGTTGCACAAACCGATGAAAGTTCGAAAGATAAAGGACGATACTTTGGTTGACCCTTATATTCAAGAACTTCAAATGAATTTGGAGCAAATAGAAAAAGGAGGTTATGATCATTTCATGTTAAAAGAAATATACGAGCAACCAAGCGTAATAAGAGATACGTATCGTGGCAGGCTTCATGCCAACGAAGGAATAATAAAAATGTCTGGTATTGAAGATAATTTAGCAAAATTTCTGAATGCCGACAGGATTATTATAGTGGCTTGTGGAACGTCGTGGCATGCAGGTTTGGTTGCAGAATACATCATCGAAGAATTTGCAAGAATTCCTGTTGAGGTAGAATATGCTTCGGAGTTTAGATATAGAAATCCTATAATAAACAGCAAAGACGTAGTCATTGCCATATCACAATCCGGAGAAACCGCCGATACGATGGCGGCTATAAAATTAGCCAAAGAAAAAGGAGCTTTTGTTTTTGGAGTTTGTAACGTGGTGGGCTCTTCTATTTCTAGAGAGAGTCACGCAGGTGCTTATACACACGCAGGTCCAGAAATTGGAGTAGCATCTACCAAGGCCTTTACAACTCAAATTACGGTATTAACCATGATTGCCTTGCGATTAGCAAAAGCAAAAGGAACTTTATCGCAGACTGATTTTCATAAATATTTATTAGAATTAGAAATTATACCCGAAAAAGTTAAAGAAGCTTTGGATGCTAATGATAAAGCAAAAGAAATTGCTTCTGTATTCAAAGATTCACATAATTGTCTGTATTTAGGTAGAGGATACAATTTTCCCGTAGCCCTAGAAGGTGCATTAAAACTTAAAGAAATATCCTATATCCATGCTGAGGGCTACCCAGCTGCTGAAATGAAACACGGACCTATTGCCTTAATTGACGAGCACATGCCAGTAGTAGTTATTGCTCCTAAGCAAGGTCATTATGACAAAATAGTGAGTAACATTCAGGAAATTAAATCCCGTAGCGGAATTATTGTTGCGGTGGTAACAAAAGGGGATACGCAAGTTCGTGAATTAGCCGATTATATTATCGAAATTCCTGAAACATCCGATGCATTATCACCATTAATTACAACAATTCCATTGCAATTGTTATCGTATCACATTGCCGTTATGAGAAAATGTAATGTAGATCAACCAAGAAATTTAGCAAAATCAGTTACGGTAGAATAATAATTCAAAAAATTTATTAACAAAAAAGCGAGATTTTTTCTCGCTTTTTTTATGGTGTTTTTTGTAGTATTTCTAATTTTTTAAGAACATTTTACTATGTACGCATAGTATTTTTTACTCATGTTATTAATTTGTTAAGAAATCTGCAAAAAACAAAATTTCACTATTGCTATTTTATTTCAATTTAATTGATTTATGTGTAAAAATTTTAGCAATTTTTTTATGAATTTAAATTAATAATTGTACTTTAGTGCTAATTAACCAACAAAACTATAACCCAATGAAGATGTACTATTTTATTATGTCATTGTTTTTTTGTAGCATTTCTTTTGCGCAAACTTCAATTTCAGGTTCAGTTACAAACAGTAGCAACCAACCTATTCCCGGAGCCAACATTAAAGTTGTTGGAGATGCTGCAAGTACAGTATCTGATAGTGACGGAAAATTTATTTTGAATTCATCAAAAAAACCTCCTTTTGTAATCGAAATTACAGCCGTTGGAAATGAATCCAAAAAAGTAAACGTTACCTCAAACAAACAATCAGTAAATGTTAGTCTTTTAGAAGAGGAAACAAAACTAAATGAAGTGGTTGTTTCCGCATCGAGAACCCCTGAAAGAATTAGGGAATCCCCAGTAACTATTGAAAGATTTACAATTAAGGATGTTAAAAAAGCGGCTGCTCCTTCTTTTTATGACGGATTAGAAAACTTGAAAGAAGTACAAATGAATACCAGTAGTTTGTCGTTTAAATCGATTAACACGCGTGGTTTTGCCACAGTTGCTAACACTAGATTTTTGCAATTAGTAGACGGAATGGACAATTCCTCCCCTTTATTAAACTTTGTATTAGGAAATCTTATTGGTGTTTCTGAAATTGACGTACAAAGTGTCGAATTATTACCCGGAGCATCTTCTGCGCTGTATGGCGCCAATGCTTTTAACGGAATCTTATTCATGACTAGTCAAAGTCCTTTTACCAATCAAGGGATTACAGCCTATGCAAAATACGGAAACACAAGCCAAAAGGCAGCTGG
Source organism: Flavobacterium sp. (assembly GCA_043770135.1). Taxonomy (GTDB): domain Bacteria; phylum Bacteroidota; class Bacteroidia; order Flavobacteriales; family Flavobacteriaceae; genus Flavobacterium. The sequence goes on from JAYVIN010000017.1 coordinate 13,807, forward strand.
AACCAATGATTTTTACGATTATGGAGTGAGAGTAGCCAAAGCTTTTACGCCTCATTTTGCAGCCAAAGCTAATTTTGCATACACACAGGGTACGGATTGGTATGCAACTAACTATGATGATTTGACAGTTGCAGGAAGAGACAGAAGTAATCCTAGTTATAATGGTATTAATGTTTACGGTGATGAAGCATTTTTAAATCTAAAAAACAGAAATGCTTTTGGATCAAGTGCCTATAATATTTTACCCAATATCGATATAACAAGAACAGGATATAATGAAACAGATCTTACTGAAAGTTTAGTGAAAAATGCAAAAATTGATTTTTCGTTACACTTTAAGCCATGGGCAAATACAGAAAATCTAAAAGATGTAGAAATTATTTGGCAATCTAAATTTGGTTTTGGAAACTCCGTTTATCAAGGGGCTAGCCGATATAATTTGAATGATTTTTTTATGCAACAACATAAAATTGAGTTCAAAGGAAAAAACTTCTTTGTTAGAGGATACACCACAACAGAGGATGGTGGAGAATCATACGACATGACTTTTACCGCATTAAACATTAATAGAGCTTGGAAATCAGATCAACAATGGTTTGGACAATATGGCGCTGCTTATGGCGCTGCAAGTACTGGTGCTGTTCCAGGAATTGGAACGCTTCCGTCTCAAGCCCATGCTTATGCAAGAAGTGTTGCCGATACAGGCAGATTAATTCCGGGAACTCCAGCGTTTAAAGCCGCTTTCGATAAAGTGATTGCAGATCCTGACGTATTAACTGGATCAAAATTGGTTGACAACTCTCATATCTATCATTCTGATGCTAATTATAATTTTAGAGACATCATTAAACCAGTTGAAATTCAAGTTGGGGGTTCATATAGACTCTATGATTTGAACTCTTTTGGTAGAATTTATACAGATGACGAAGGTTTAGGAGCTATCAAATACAATGAATATGGTATTTACACCCAAGCTCAGAAGAAATTAATGCAAGATAAGCTAAAACTAACTGCTTCTATTCGATACGATAAAGCTCAAAACTTCGACGGAAATTATTCGCCTAGAGTATCGTTTGTTTATGCATTAGACGAACAAAAAAACCACAATTTAAGAGGATCGTTTCAAACCGGTTTTCGTAATCCAACTACTCAAGACCAATATATAGGCTTTGATGTTGGATCAAGAGTATTGATTGGTTCGGCTCCTGACAATTTAACTCGATTTACAGAAACTTTACCTATTTCTGCTGCAGGAGTTGCTGCTGGAAATGCAGCTACAAAAACAATTAATGGAGAAGGAGCTTATTTCAATTCCTTCACCGAAACATCATATAAAGCTTTTGATGCAGCTTATAGATCAGGACCAGCATCGGGTTTAGCCGCTGCTGCTGGATTATTAGTAAAAACAAATGCTCCATTAGTAAAACCAGAACAAGTTAAAGCGTTTGATTTGGGTTATAGAGGACAAATCAAAGGATTTGCATTAGACATCAATGGATATTATAACATTTATAACGACTTTATTGGAGGATTTAATGTTATTAATCCTCTTTACGGAACTGCTGAAACGGCTCCGACAAATGTTGCAAATAATTCGGCTGCCGCTGCACTTGTGAATAGAGATATCCGAACATTTCAAGTATTTACTAACACTTCACTTGAAGTTAAATCTCTTGGATTTGGTTTAGGATTGTCTAAAAAAATATATAAAAACTTTGAATTGAGTGCCAATTACAACTATGCTCAGTTTGAATTTGATAAAGCCAAAGAGCCTGACTTCGAAGCTAGTTTCAATACACCAAAACACAGAGTAAAAGCATCTTTAGGAAATGACAAATTATTTAAAAATTTTGGAGCTTCTATAAGTGGAAGATGGAACACTGAATACAGATGGGAATCTACTTTTGCCGATGGGACTATCGAATCAGCAACTGTAATAGATGTGCAAGCAAACTATAGTTTGACTGCTTTGAAATCAATTATAAAAATAGGGGCTACAAACTTAGGCGGAAGAGAATACGGACAAGTATTAGGAGCAGGACTTATCGGACAGCAATATTTTGTTTCTTGGACCATTACTCCTTAATTAAACCAACAATTAAATTTAAAATATCATGATAAAAAATATAAAATGGCTATTCTTGGTTTCGTTAACCTTTATAGCTTGTAATGAGGATGAAGCGACTGTTACTTATGATTCAACAGACGGCTTACCATTAACAGCAGGTACTGCCGATTTTTCTAACTATGTAGCCTTAGGCGATTCTTATTCTGCCGGTTTCTCTGACGGAGCTTTATTTATTGAAGGTCAAAAAGGGTCTTTTACAAATATTTTAGCCCAACAGTTTGCTCTTGTAGGGGGTGGTGCCTTTACCATACCGCTTATGGCTGATAATATTGGAGGGTTTTCTATTGGAGGAATTCAATCAGTTACTTACAGTAAAAGGCTTTTTTATGGAAAGCCAACGGATTCAGATTTTTTTGGTCCAATGCAAGTTGATGGTATTTCAGGGACAGATATTTCAACAAAATTGACGGGTATTTTTAAAAATTTAGGTGTCCCAGGTGCTAAATGTATACACTTAGTAACACCTAATTATGGAAATGCTTCAGGTCTTGCTAATACTCCCCCTACAGCAAATCCTTTTTTTGTTAGAATTGCAACGTCTCCTGCAAAAACAATTTTAGAAGATGCATTAAGTCAAAACCCAACATTTTTTTCGTTATGGGTTGGCGGTAATGATATCTTAGGTTATGCTCTTGCTGGTGGGGATGCTAGTCTTAATCCATTAACTCCTTCAGCTGGTGGAATTGGCGTTGGATTTGACGCCTCCTATAATGCATTAATAACAAGTTTAACTGCAAATGGTAGAAAAGGTGTTATTGGAAATATTCCAAATGTTACATTATTGCCTCAGTTTACTTTTATACAACCAAGTTTTGTACCTACTTACAATTACTCACCAGATGGTGATGAAAAACGTACAACTCGGGTAACCAGTGCAGCCGACGTAGCAACTGTAAATACTATAAACGGCATATTCGGATTTTTAGACCAAGTTTTAACTGCTTACGGTCAGCCAAATCGTATAAATATATTGAGTTCCGCTTCGGGGGCTACAAATCCAGTAATCATTAAAGATGAAACATTAACAGATTACGGAACTCAAATTAGAGGAGCTGCATCTGCCAGCGGAAATGCGCAGTTAATTGCTTTGGCAAACTATTTAGGAGCAACTTTTGGAAAAGTAAGACAAACTACAGCGGGTGATTTAATTCCATTGACAACTTCTGGTGTTATTGGTACACCAGCAGTTTTGCCACCAGGAGTGCCATTAACACTTGGTGCTTATGGAATTACTTATCCATTAGAAGATAGACATGTTTTAATCCCTTCTGAAATTACCGAAATTGCAGATGCAACCAATGCCTATAATATAACTATTGAAGCGGCTGCTGCTTCTAATAACTTGGCTATAGTAGATCTTAAATCATTAATGAATAACTTGGCAACAACTGGAATTACGTCCAATAATTACACTTTGAATGCTGCATTTGTAACAGGTGGAGCATTTTCACTTGACGGATTTCACCCAACACCAAGAGGGTATGCCTTATTTGCAAATAAATTTATTGAGGCGATTAATGTTAAATATGGTTCCAATTTGAAAGGAGTTAACTTAGGAAATTACAGAATATTATTTCCTAAAGATCCAGCTAATTTTTAAAATTCATTTTTTTTCAAAAAACCATCCGCCTCGGCGGATGGTTTTTTGTTTTATAACCATATTTCTTGATTTATAGCTTCTTTGCGAACAATTCTTTAAAATTCACTTCTTTTTTAAAAAAAAAGTATTGATTTTTATATTTTAAAAAATTACCTTTGCGCACTGAAAAGCAGAATAAATAACTTTATTGAGATTAAATCATTCAAGCTCCTCTCC
>JAYVIN010000018.1:0-47182 GCA_043770135.1 Flavobacterium sp.
GTGAAAAAAAGTATTTATTTGTAGTTTAAATCTACTATATTTACTTGATTTTAAATACAATTTAAATCAAACGACAGTTTTTAGACGAACTGACGTTAGCCGATATATTATCCGAATATAATGAGTAATCGAAAAAATGAGTTTAAACGGAGATTTTACATTCTCTATTTCAAGGTAAAAAATTGGAATTGGGAACTAATACTTTTTGGCTTAATTTCAATTGAAATTGCATTAATTATCTTTTGTAAAATACATTTTAATACAACATCAATAGATGTAAACAAAAGCCTAGAATTAATTCTAACTTTTAATGGTTTATTTTCAGCGATTTTGGTTACATACTTTTTTAGTCAAATTTCAAGAATATTGGATTTTAAAAAAGAAGATTATAAAGATGCAGTTCTTTTTTCTCAAAAAGTTACTGACTTTAGAAGAATCTTAAAACGATTAACTGATTACTATGGTGTTTGGAACAGCGACGATTGTACAAAGAGTTTGTTTCTTACTGGAAAGTATAAAAATGTTGATTACTTTGACGCCAAATTATCTTCAATTAGTGATTACGAGCCTAAAGAAATACAAATAATAAACGACTTGTATAATGACAAAAGGTATCATGAAGGACAATCAGACTTATATTTAGCAATGATTAGTTTAGTTGAAAATAGAAAAAAAGATTATAAAGAATATGATTCTATATTATATAAAAACTATTTAAAACAAGGAGTTTATAATCTTAAATTCATTTCGAATTGTGTAGAAATTGATTACGCAGGAAGAATGGCATATTGGTTCAGAAATGATTATAATTATATCAGATATAATAACTTATCAAAAGAATCAAGAGGGTATATTTTAGAATTGCTGGAAAGAATAGATCCAAAAAAATTTAAAAAGGCAGAATTGAATAATGATAATATGGCAGAATTATGTGAAGACATGAACGAACATTATTTTAAAGAACTGCAAATTCTGCTTCTAAGATTAGACAAAGGCTTATCCGAAATGAGTATGATTGTATATATAATTTTGATTATGTGTTTAACAATTGGCGTTCTTTTACCATTTCTAACATATTTTGTGTTTGAAGGTGCAGAAATGAAGAAAACTATCACAGAGTTATTAATTGGATTAAATTTTGCATTATTGTTTTTCTTTATTTTTGGTCTCTATAATTTTATAAAAAAAGAATTAAAATACATCAGCTAACAGCTAGAGTTTCGTTGCGTGCGTAGCACGAACAATGCAACTCCTGTTGAACGGAACAGATTCCAGATCCGTCAACCTATGCAGGTATCGTAAAAATTTTATAGAGAATATCAAGAGGATTTATAGTCCTCTTTTTTTTTTGGAATATCTACAAGACTTGACTTGTTTTTTCTTGTTATTAGCGTTTATTGTAAGGCTTTTTTAGACTATTTTATTTTCAAATACAAAAGGATTAGTTCTCAAAAAAATTATTGCTTTGTAGTTTAAATCTACTACATTTACTTGATTTTAAATGCAATTTAAAACAAACGGAGGTTTTTATACGAACTGACGTTGTGCGAAATATTAAAAAATAAAAAATGAAAAAAAAAACAAACTTTTTCACAAGAACTCTTATTATCATATTTAGTTTAAGTCTTGCTATAATGGTTGGATATAATTATGTTTACGTTGAACCCATTGGAATATTAAAAAACGGAACATTAATCTTAATTTTAATTATTCTAATTTTGATTTTAAGTGAATCTTTTGATAGTTTTTCCATTGGTCAAGTTGTATCGATAAGTAGAAAATTAAAAGATTCTGAAAAAGAAGTTGAAAAGTTAGACCAAAAAAATTCACAACTCCTAAATCAATTAATTTCATTAACAAACAGCCAAAGTCAAAAACAATCAAGTAAACAGATTTTTGGAGATTATATTAAAAAACCTAAAACTCAAAAGAAGATTGATAATGAAAAAAATGTTCAAGAACTTCTCGACAGAATTGGTAATTCTATCGTTATTTCAGAATTGGAAAAAACAATTGCAAAAGAATTAAACGAAAAAGAATTAGAAATAACAACAGAAACCGAAAAAGTACTTATAAGACATTTAGCAGGAACGCAATTACTATTAGGATTCGAAAAAATTGATAAATATATTTTTCGCAGTCAAATAAATCTTTTAACTGAATTAAGCGAAATTGTTCCTGAAGGATTTACAAAAAACGAAGTAAAAGAATTTTATGAAAATGTAAAAATTGATTATCCAAATACCTATAATGATTGGGATGAAAATAAATATTTAAGGTATTTATATGTAAATATCTTAATTACTAAAATTGAGGATAAAATACATTTAACAAATTTAGGACAAGAATATTTAGATTGGGCTTCTCTAAATAAAAACGATGAAAATAAAGTTCTATAAAAATACTTCGCACAACAGCCCAACAGCCGTTACAAGATATTTGGGCATTTGGCTGAATTTAAAAATGGTTTTGTACTTGAAAAGTCAGTGTTTAATCGATAGTTTCGGCTTCCTTAATCTGCGGAACGTTTCTACCGACCACAAACTAAAAATCCACAATAGGTGAACATAGGAATATTTACATACGGAACAAGAGGTGACTTGCAACCATACATTGCATTAGCACTTGGACTTATGGACAAAGGACATAAAGTAACACTTTCTGCAACAGAAGATTTTAAAGAATTTGTAGAAGGTTTTGGGGTTTCGTTTCAGCCACTTTGGGGCAATGCTGAAACCATGATGAACTCTACCGAAGGACAAGATATATTACAATCTGAAAATTCAATTAAATTGATGAAGTATTATTTTAAAGTACTTCACGACAACAGAGAACCTTTGCGTAAAAGTTATTATGAAGCCATTTCAAAGGTTGATTTTGTAATTGCAAATTCAATGACATTGCCAATCTTAAGTGCTATTGTTGAAGAACAAAATAAAAAATTTGCTCTTACCTATTTTATGCCTCCAGTTGTTCCAACAACTGAATTTCCTTTAGGTGATTTTGACTTTTTAAACTTTTCTTGGTACAACAAATTCACCTATAAAATTGCCCACTATTTCTTTTGGCAATTTGTAAAGAAAGACACTAACGAATACCGGAAAGAATTGGGACTTCCGGAATTAAAAGAAAATTTAATTACACACATTGCTAAACAAAAAGTATTGGATTTGTACTGTATTAGCCAATCGTTAATTCCGCAACCAAAGGATTGGGAAAGCCACCATAAAATTACAGGATTTATCAATATTCCTAAACAAAAAAGAGATGACCATTTTTTAGATAAAACTTCAACTGAACTTTCTGATTGGTTAAATAAAGGGAATAAGCCAATTTGTATAGGTTTTGGAAGTAACGGAATTGGTAATACCGAAAAGTTTTCAAAAATTATTTTAGCCGTTTTAGAGAAAACCAACGAACGAATTTTATTTTGCACAGGATGGTCGGTATTTGACAATTTACCAATACACAAAAATCTATTTGTGACAAAATATGTAAATCACGAAGCTATTTTTCCTTTATGTAAATTAGGTGTTTTCCACGGAGGAGCAGGAACTTTGGCGACACTATTGCGACATAATTTGCCAGTAATTATTGTGTCTTTTTATACGGATCAACCTACTTGGGGAAAAATTGTGGAACGAAAAAAATTAGGCGTTCATATACCAGTTAAATCGCTGACGGCTGACAAACTTATTTCAGCAATTCAAAAGGTTCAAATTATTGAAATAAAAAACAATGTTTCAGCAGTTGGACAACAAATAATAAATGAAAACGGGCTTGAAAATGCCCTAAGCGAAATTGAAAAATACATAAAACTACAATAGAAATGAACTGGATATTGAACAACAAACATTATTTCTACTTATTGCTAACCATACTGGGCGGTGGACTTACATTTTACTTTGCTGTTCTTGGCATTATTGAACACAAAGGTAATTTTGACAGTGTCGAGTTTATTACGAGTACGTGGACAGACAATTATTATGCAAAAAGCTTGACTTTCGACTTTTGGACGGGAACAATTGCAGGGACTTTTTTTATACTCGTGGAAGGAATTAGGCTAAAAATGAAGAGAATTTGGTTATATCTTTTATTGACAATATGCGTAGCTTATGCATTCGGGTTTCCATTATTCTTGTTTATAAGAGAACTTCAATTAAGACGACAGAAATAATAAGCACTGCTTGCCAAGCGGCAAAACGCTAGCCTTTATTTATACTATATGGGAAAGAAATTAGATCAAATTACTGCCGAATTGCAAGAATTCATTGAAAATCAAAAAGTTTTTTTTGTTGGAACCGCTTGCTCTGAAGGAACGGTCAACGTATCTCCAAAAGGGACTGACTCCTTTAGAATAATAGATAGTACTACAATTGTTTGGTTGAATCTAACAGGAAGTGGGAATGAAACTGCTGCACATTTATTAAAAAATAATAGAATGACTATTCTATTTTGTGCTTTTGAGGGAAAGCCAATGATTTTAAGGCTATACGGAAAAGCAAAAATATACCATAAAAGAGATAGTGGTTTTGACAATTACTCCGATTTATTCCCGGTTAATGCCGGTGCCAGACAAATAATAGAGATGGAGGTAGAATTAGTTCAAACTTCTTGTGGGTATGCTGTCCCTTTTATGGATTTCAAAGAGGAACGCACTACATTAAATGATTGGGCAGAAAAACAAGGAGAAGATAAAATTCAAGACTATTGGAAAAACAAAAATACCGTTAGCATTGATGGCTACGAAACAAAAATTCTAGAAGATTAATTATGTTACAAGAAATGAAGAACAAAAAAAATACTTCAAGACTCCCTAACTAGATTTATATAAAAATAGGAAATACAAAAAAATCGTTTCATTTTTTGAAACGTTTTTTTATAGTGTAAATCTAAAACAAGCCATTCAACTCGGCATCAATTCTGTTGAGAACAGTGCCTAAATCTTCGGGATTGTCAACAAAATTGAGTTGATCTACATCAATGATGAGTAATTTTCCTTTGTCGTAAGTATGAATCCAAGCTTCGTAGCGCTCGTTCAATCGACTTAAATAGTCAATCGAAATTGAGTTTTCGTATTCTCGACCGCGTTTGTGAATGTGGCCTACTAGATTAGGGATAGAACTTCTTAAATAAATCAATAAATCAGGTGCTTTAACCGTAGATTCCATTAATTCAAATAGGGTAGTGTAGTTGTTAAAATCACGATTGGTCATTAAACCCATAGCGTGTAAATTAGGCGCAAAAATATGGGCGTCTTCATAAATCGTGCGGTCTTGAATCACTTTTTTGCCACTTTCGCGAATTTGCATCACTTGACGAAAACGACTATTCAAGAAATAAATCTGTAAATTAAAAGACCAACGTTCCATTTGATGGTAAAAATCATCTAAGTAAGGATTGTCTACAACATCTTCATAATGAGGTTCCCATTTAAACTGTTTTGCCAATAATTCGGTTAATGTGGTTTTTCCTGCGCCGATGTTTCCTGCTACTGCTATGTGCATTATGGTATTTTTATTTTATAGTTGCTAATTTCTTGGTTGGTAAAAATAGATAAAATTTGGTCTTTGTAATAGAAATTAGTCCATGATTTTTCTACATTTTCGAATTGATATGTTTTATTTTTTTCCACATCATAAAAATAAAATACGCCCGCTTTAGAAAAAAGAACCGCTTGGTTTGAAACCACTTGAATGTGGTCGAAATCAGGAATTTTTCCTAAACTAGTAATTTTTCCAAAAATAGTGCAAGAATACCAATTCAACCCTTCATCAATCCATTGAAAAGTATTAAAATCGGACTCGTAATGTTTTATATTTCCGTCAAATGGGGGTGTTATTGATTGAAAGGTGTTATTTAAATAGTCAAAAAATCCAATTTGTTGCGTTAAATTATTATAAATCCAAAGGCGGTTTTGAGAGGCGAGACCTACGGCTGTAGCTACAATTGGAATTTCGTTTTCGGATAGATTTATTTTTTGTAATTCATTCAATTGATTGTCTAGAAGGATAATGGTATTGAAATTTTCGTAGAAAACAACAATTTTCAAAGGGTTGTTTATATCCACATGACTAATTTCTCCTAGAGCAATGTTTTTATATTCAAAAGATTCGTTGTTTTTTATTTTAGAAAAGACATTGTTTTTGATGTTATAATAATAGCCAAATGAATCAAATCCTAAAAATTGCTCCACATCAATAGTAAATTGATTTATCTTAGTGGCGGAAATTTTCTGATTTTGGCTATGTGCCACCGAAAATAAAGTAAAAAATAGTAGGACTATGATTTTTTTCATAAAAGCTAAAGTACGATTAAACTTTATGCAATTTACAAGGTCTAATTTAATTTTAATGTAATCCGTTGGGTGTAATTATTTAAAACGTCTGTTCGAGTGTTTTTTGTGCAGTAAAACGGAACAAAAAATGTATCGAGAACCGTTTTTAATGAAATTTTCTTGTTCTCGATACGATTTTCTGACGAAAATCACTCGAACTGACGGAAAATAATCACCAAAAACTAATTACACCCAATGCGTTAATGTAGTAGTTCCAAAATAAAAAAAGTAAAATCTTCATAAAAAAAGTAAAATCTTCGTCTAGATTTATTTCTAAATTATAACAAATATGTATAAAATAATTCCAACAGTGGTAGCTGTATTTTTAGTAAGTTTTATTGTCAAAGCTCAAGAATTTCAGGGTATGGCGGTATATGAGTCCAAAACAAGTATATCCGAATTTAAGTCACGTATCGATGGAAATAAAGAGTTAACTCCAGAAATCAAAAATCGAATAGAGGAGCGAATGAAATCCATGTCCGAAAAAAGGTTTATTCTCAATTTTGATAAATCAGCATCAATTTACAAAGAAGAAGAAAAATTAGAAGCCCCAACTCAAGGACAAGGCGGGGGCAGCGGACGTGGAAGAATGTGGGCTTCTTTAACCCCTAGCGGAGGCACTTTTTACAAAAACGTGAAGGAGAAATCCTATTCCGTAGACCGAGAATTTATGGGAAAAGAATTTTTAATCAAAGATTCGTTATCTGATTTAAAGTGGCAAATGGAAGGCGAAACCCGAGTTATTGGAGGTTACAACTGTTTTAAGGCGACTGCCATAAAATCAGTAAGTAAAACCGATTTTAGAAATCTCAGGCCGAAAAAGGAAGAAACAACTCCGAAAAAACCAGCAGACGAAATAAAGAAAACTAGTTTTATGGATGCACTTGAAATACCTAAAGAACTTACAGTAACGGCTTGGTACACTCCAGAAATTCCAGTAAATCAGGGACCTGAAGGATATTGGGGTTTACCAGGGTTGATTTTAGAAGTCAACGATGGAAATACGGTTATTTTGTGCTCTAAAGTAGTTTTGAATCCTAAAGTAAAAGCCGAAATAAAAGCGCCCACGAAAGGAAAATCGATTTCTCAACAAGAGTTCGACGAAGCGGTTATTAAAAAGACCGAAGAGTATAGAAGTATGTATCAGGAGCGAAGCGGAAATAATGGCTTAAGAATGGGCAGAAACTAATAAAAAACAGAATCACAATTTATTTAAAAAATGAAAAAAATACCATTATTGATTTTGTTCTTTATGAGTGCAATTTCTTTTTCACAATCCATAAAATTGGAAGGTTTTGTGACCGATTCAAAAGCAGTTGCATTAGAAATGGCAAACGTAATAGCCATAAATCTATCCACTAAAGCAATGGATTCTTATGCAATAACAAACGATAAAGGTAAGTTTTTGCTAAATTTAAAATCCAATACCAGTTATACTGTCAAAATTAGTTATTTGGGAATGCAAAATAGGGAAATATCAATAGCTACTACTACGGAAAATCTTACCAAGGTTATCGCTATGGAAGAGGGAGGAATTGAACTCGAAGGAGTTGAAATTGTTCGTGAAATGCCAGTTTCCATCAAAGGGGATACGATAGTTTACAACGCCGATTCTTTTAAATCAGGAACAGAGCGAAAATTAGAAGATTTATTAAAAAAATTACCAGGGGTAGAGGTAAACGCTGATGGCGAAATCGAAGTCGAAGGCAAGAAAGTTTCTAAATTAATGGTCGAAGGCAAAGATTTTTTTGATGGCGACACCAAATTAGGAGTAAAAAACATTCCTGCCGATGCGATTGATAAAATACAAGTTTTACGAAATTATAGCGAAGTTGGTGCGTTGAAAGGAGTAGAAAATAATCAAGACAATCTAGCTATGAATATCAAGCTAAAATCAGGAAAGAAAAACTTTTGGTTTGGCGATATGACCGCAGGTTCAGGTGTTGGGCATAAAGAAAGTCGCTATTTGATAAACCCAAAATTATTTTATTACAATCCGAAATACAGTGTTAATTTGATAACCAATTTTAATAATATTGGAGAATTGCCACTGACTGTTCAGGATTATTATAAATTTACGGGTGGTTTTAGAGGGATGATGAGAAAAGGCGGGTCGAGTTTTAATGTATCTTCCAATGATTTGGGAATTTCGCTTTTAAGAAACAATAGAGCCAAAGAAATAGAAACACAATTCGGAGCCACTAATTTCTCGTACAACATCGACAAAGCTTGGAATGTGAGCGGTTTTGCCATTCTTACCGAATCCATAACCGAAACAGAGACTAAATCACAAACCAATATATTTAGAACCAATTCTTCGCAAATTCAGTCTACCGAAAATCGTAATGATACAGGGAATCAAAAAAGCAATTTAGGATTATTCAAATTGAGTTCCAGTTATAAACCCACGACCCAATTTCAATTGGATTATGATGTTTTGACTAAATTGTCGAAGCAAAACGAAACTAATGCTTTACTGCGAGAAGCGATTGTAAATAATAATTCAAACTCAGAGAATATAACGACTTTAAAAAATCAAAATCCTATTTCGATAAATCAAAATTTGAGTTTGTATTACACCCAAAGTGACAAAAATATTTTTGCTTTTGAGTTGCAACATTTGTATCAAGAAGAAGATCCTTTTTTTAATGCTAATTTGGGAAGAAATCCTTTTCCAAACTCTACTAATCCTGATGATGAGGATACTAATTTAAACATCCAAAATCAAGGTCTTAATCGTTATGATTTAAACCAAAACCGTTTTGTAAAAACCAACAAAATGGATGCTAAGTTTGATTATTACTATATGGTAACCCCAAAAAACAACATAAATGTTACGCTGGGAAACACCTATTCTTTTCAAAGTTTCAATTCTAATTTTTTTCAAATTTTAGGTAACGGAAATACGGATAATTTGAGTTCAAATTCTAAAAATGATGTGAATTATACCTTTAAAGATGCCTTTTTAGGATTGCATTACAAGATTTTGACTGGTAAATTCACTTTTACACCAGGGGTAAGTTTCCACACTTTCGAAATGAAAGATGAACAGTTAGGCGCTACAAATTCTCTAAATTTCTTTAGAGTCTTGCCTGATTTTCTAACGATTTTCCAAATTAAAAAAGCAGAATCACTAACTTATAATTTTTCATTCACCAATAATTTTACTGATATTAACCGACTTTCCGAAGGAATTATTTTTTCTAATTACAACAGTTTGACAAGAGGAAATCGAACACTCGAAAATGCTACTTCCATAGCGCACACGTTACGCTATTTCAAATACAATATGTATAATTTGGAGAACATATCTGCTTTCGCCTCCTATTCCAAACAAATAGATGCCATAAAAACACGTGCACTTTTTAATGGGGTGAATCAGACCTCGACACCTTTCAATTCTATTTTTGCCGACGAATCGCTTTCAGGGAATGGCTCTTATGGGCGATCGTTTCTTAAGAATTATAAAGCTTCCTTTGGGGTTAATTTGAATTGGTCAAAAAACAATAACATTCGAATAGAAAGACTTACACAAGAGGATATTTTGGTAACCAACGAAAGTTTTACCGAAAGTTATACGTTGAAAGCATCCACCAATTATAAAAAATTGCCTAATTTAGAATTAGGGTATAATTGGGTTAAAAATGATTATAACAATAATACTTTTTATACCGATAAACCCTTTGCAAGACTAGACTATTTTTTCCTTGAAAGTTTTTCTTTTGTGTCGGAATATGAGTTTTATCATTATTATAACGACTCAAAAACAATCAATAATGAGTATGATTTTTTGAGTGCGAGTTTGATTTACCAAAAGAAAGATAGTAAGTTGGAGTATAAAGTAAGCGGCACCAATTTATTAAACACCACATCGTTAAACGACGATAATTTTAGCCAGTTTTCTACACGAACTTCACAATATGTTGTGCAGCCGAGATATATTATTTTTACCTTCAAGTACAATTTGTAATTGTTTAATACTAAAAATGGAGTTATAAAAAATCCTGATAAAATTCATTTCATCAGGGTTTTGTCTTTTATAATTTCATTTCTCCCTTCCCTTTGGAGAGGGATTGGGGTCTAAAATCTAATAGTAGTTTTTACCATTATATTAGAGTGAATAAAAACGGTTGATTTCAGAGAAAGCATCTAGGAACTTGATGTCGATTTGTATGATAAATCGCAAATTTTATTGAAACTTCTTGAGGGATGATAAATAAATAAACAGGATTTATTTTTTATTGTACTAACGATTTTAGTTAGTGATTCTTGTGGAATAGCTGGACATCCTTGGCTTCTTCCCAATCTTTTATTGCATTTTATGAATGTGTTTGAAACATAATTTGCCGAATGCATCACCACGCCTCTTTTTCTGGCATTATCGTTAATTCCTTTTTCCAAGCCGTCTAATTTTAATGACATTCCATGTTTGCCGTTATATATTTCGCCCGTTACGTAAAATCCCAAACTACTCTTAAATGAACTGTTGGTATTCGAAAAACTGTTGGCAAATTCCTCTCCAGTATTTCTTCCATGAGCAACCAAGGTATTGTACAAAATGGTATTGGTATTCAAATCGATTACCCAAAGCCTTTTAACATTTGATGATAAACTAAAATCAACTAAGGTTAAAACATCTTTTTGTAATACCCCTTTCTCTTTCAAAAAATAATACCCTTTCAAGGCTTCTTTGAAACTTTCAAGATTAGGCAGTTCAAAGGGACTAGAATTAAGTGAATTGTATATTGTTTCCGCTTTAGAATCAAAAACAGATTCGGTCGCAAAGGCAACTTCTTGTTTTTTTAAATTTTCGAGATTGATAAATTTCGTTTCGTTTGGATAAATCGAAAACAACAAAAACAAAACAGAAGGAAATATAGTATAAATAATTGACAATGTAAATGTTATGTATAAGATTAGGGTCTGCGAATATACGGCAGAAATGTGTTTCTTGAAAAATATTATGAAAAAAATATGATTTATCCAGTTGGCCATTGATTGAACATTAAAAACAACATCACATTTTTTTCGTATTATTACTTAATCATAATAAATTTCTAAGTTTGGTCTTAGATAATTCTATGTATTTTTTTTTAATCCTAAAATAGAATAGACTTGAGTTTTAATAATTATCAAAAACAAAAAAGTCTGACTGTTATAATTTAGCCAGACTTAATATTTTTAATATTTTCCTTTTTTGGAAAGTAGGTTTTAGAATTACAACCCAAAAGCAGTTTTCACTTCATCCACAATTCAAATTTTTCCCAAGTAAACAATTCAACTGTTACCGTTTTGGTTAAACCACGGAGTGTTGACAAAGTTTCAGCAACTATTTTGTTTCATTGCTACTTTTTTTTACTTTAAACTGAAAGTTATCAGCTCCTAACAATCCCTCGCCACTTACGCCCTCAATATTTCCTATAAACAACGAATTAATATCGGAACAGAAAAAATCTACAGTAGCCTCTCCTTTTTCATCTGTAATAATATCCGATTTCCAAAATAAAGTATTCCGATAATCAGGTGTCGAATCCATCAAGGTTACTTCATCATAGACTGCTTCATAAAATATTTTCTTACCATAATAACCTTCGATCATTACCACGTTAAACATTTCCAACAACTCGGCTTCTGTTAAATCTCGGTTCAATTTAACTTTAGGTGGTGGATGATTCGGACACATAAAAATACCGAAATGGCAAAAGTAAGCACTAGGTTCATAGAATTGCAATCCAACCAAACTATTTAGACTTCCTATGTATTTATCCCGAAAACCATTCTTATTCTTCGAGACAATCACAACTTCCTTTAATTTGTTTATTGTTTTTCGACCAACAAAAGGAGAAGCAACTTCAATCTTTATTTCTATTTCTTGCCTTGATGAAATGGGATAAACCAAGCTTTTGTTTTTACGATTGTTGTTGATTCCTTCAAAAAAGTTATTCGAAAAATCAATGATACGTTTTGGATTATCGGCTGACTTCAGTTCTAAATATACATATCCGCCCTCTCCACTTTTAAATTCTTTGGAACCTGCCGTAAAAACGCCGGTTGAATCTGTCATAATTATATGCTTTTTTAGATTTTCGTTGGCTGTAGCCACCACTATTAAATTAATTCCAACGGTTTTGAGTTTATTTTTCTTGATTTTTTCAAATCGAACTTTTCCTTTTATTTCATCAAAGACCAACGGAGTTTGGTTTCGTTGTTCCTTTAGGTTAACCTCATTCCACACATAATCACGCCAACCTTGAGTAAGTAAAACTAAATCTAAGGCTTCTATTCGGTCTTGATTCTTTTCGTCAAAATAATAGGTTGGGTTGTAGATATTGCCTTTTAATTGTGTAGAAAGTAAATAATGAGTTTGTATGTTTTTCGCATCTGCCTTGTTTTGATAAATGGCATCATATACACTTAATCCCAAATGTGCTACCACGGCTAGACCGTTTTGGTCTGTTACTTTTATTTTTAAGTTTGCCTTATCTCGTGTTTTAAATTCAGTTTTATTGAGTTCGGTTTGGATTTTTAATTTCTGATCGTGCTTAACAAAAACCAAACGCTCTGCAACTGGTAATGCATTTTCAGTAAAAAGTGTGACTTCGGCAATTCCTTGAGGAACATCTCCTAGAGGAATATTTATAATTAATTCTTTTTTTAAAATCCCAGTGGCAATACTGTACACAATACCTCTCAGTTGTAATCTCAAATAAATTCTTTCTTCAGGTGCAGTAGTACTTTGTGTGATTTTAAAACTCAATTCCTCTCTACTATTACTTAGTAGATGTATTGTTTTTCCTATTGATTCTGTGGGTGCAATATCATATATTTTCTCAGAGACCGATTTTGGTTCTGATAGTTCAATATGGTATTTTTTGTTTTCATCAGGAATAAAATCAAAACTGCCCATTCCCGCATGACTGCTTTTAAAGGAAAGTAAAGGAATGTCGTTTTCGAACAAAGTACCTGACACATCAACGGGAATCCCTTTGGAATTAACCGCTTTAAATGCCAAACGGCTCTGTATGCCCGAAACCAGTTTTCCACCCTCTGCAAAAGTTGCAAAATGGACAATGCTGTCTTTTTCTAATGGAACTCTATTTGTTTTTTGAGTTATAGTATTTACAACAGTTATTTTTTTGAGTGCATAAAACGCTGTCGGCTCTTTTACAAACGAATGGGAACTATAGGCGGATAAGGTATAAGTTCCTTCGGGCAACTTACTTTTTAAGAACAAATGCCCATGAACAAAGCCATTTTCGATTTCGTATTTCTTTTCCCAAACTATAGTATCATTTTTATCCCCTATTAATTGAACAAATAGTGTTTTGCTTCGGTTTGACGGTGTAAAATCTTGCGCGTCTAGAACATAGCCTTTAAACCACACATCTTCTTCGGTTTCATAAATGGTTTTGCTAGTTTGTAAATACACCAAGTCGGCAGCATTGTTTTTAGAAACGCTGTATAATTGTTGAGCTAATTGGTCTGTAATTGCGGAATTAACCTGCGCAACAGAGTTCAAGAAGCATAATAAAAAAGAGATAATGATTGTTCTTTTCATTTTTGGACTAGTACTTTTTTTAAAAGTATCATTTAAAACCTAAAACAGTTATGATTATGAATATAATATTAACCGCTAATATAATGCATAGATTGAATCAAACGAAAAACCCTGACAAAATTCATTTCATCAGGGTTTTCTTTGCGTACTTTGCGTATAACTTTGTGTGCTTTGCGTATTTCATTTCCCCCTTCCCTTTGGGAAGGGTCGGGGATGGGCTTTTACAATCCGAAAGCCCCTTTCACTTCATCAACAAAATCTAATTTTTCCCAAGTAAACAATTCAACCGTTACCGTTTTGGTTAAACCACCGGGCGCTGAGAAAGTTTTGGTTACTGTTTCTGGTGTACGTCCCATGTGTCCGTATGCCGCAGTTTCGCTATAAATTGGGTTTCTTAATTTTAATCGTTGTTCGATAAAGTAAGGACGCATATCAAAAATAGCTTCTACTTTTTTAGCGATTTCACCATTGGTCAAATTCACTTTTGAAGTTCCGTAAGTTTCAATAAAAATCCCCATTGGTTTTGCTACCCCAATAGCATACGAAACTTGTACTAAAATCTCGTCAGCTACACCAGCAGCAACAAGATTTTTGGCTATATGACGTGTGGCATAAGCAGCACTTCTATCTACTTTACTCGGATCTTTTCCAGAAAATGCACCGCCACCGTGAGCTCCTTTACCTCCATAAGTATCCACAATAATTTTTCTTCCAGTTAATCCACTATCACCGTGTGGGCCGCCAATAACGAATTTCCCGGTTGGATTAATATGATAAGTAATTTTATCATTGAATAAATGTGCGTATTGTGGATTGCTTTTGATGATCCTTGGAATTAAAATTCCAACCAAATCACTTTTTATTTTTGCCAACATTGCAGTTTCTTCATCAAAATCATCGTGTTGAGTCGATATAACGATAGCATCAATTCGGGTAGGTTTGTTATCGTCGTCATATTCAAGAGTTACTTGCGATTTTGCATCAGGACGCAAATACGTAATTTCTTTATTTTCGCGACGCAACACCGCTAATTCTTGTAATAATTTATGGGATAAATCCAATGCTAAAGGCATGAAGTTTTCGGTTTCATTAGTGGCGTAACCAAACATCATTCCTTGATCGCCAGCACCTTGCTCTTCTTTACTCGCTCTGTCAACTCCTTGATTAATATCGGCAGATTGTTCGTGAATTGCCGAAAGAACACCACAAGAATTGGCTTCGAACATGTATTCGCTTTTCGTATAACCAATTTTTCGGATAACTTCTCTAGCAATAGTTTGAACGTCTAAATAGGTTTCGGATTTAACTTCGCCTGCCAAGACTACTAATCCAGTAGTAACCAAAGTTTCACAAGCCACTTTTGATTCAGGATCAAAAGCCAAGAAATTATCAATTAATGCGTCTGAAATTTGATCTGCAACCTTGTCTGGATGTCCTTCGCTCACAGACTCTGACGTAAATAAATAAGCCATAATAATATAGTTTTTTAATTAAGGTGAGGAAAAATAATTGCTGTAAAAGGCTAAAGGAGAGTTCCTGTTTTAGCATTTTTTTTACGAGGTTGCAATCAGTTCAAATTTTTCCTCTGAAATTCGTGTGCAAATGTATGAAACCATTTTGAAATGAAAAACCATTTTGGTTTTAATATTTTGTGTTAAGTTGTTAGTTAGAATATTTTTTTAAAATTATTTGGATATTTCAATTAAAATTTGCAATTTTGTGGAAATAAAAAAATACGATGAGATTAAATGTTTGTAATATTTCGAAAACGATGCAGGAAAAATCCTGTGGGTAGTTTATTGCTTCAATTTAAAATCAATTTAAATAGCAAAAGCCTCCCACAAAACGGGAGGCTTTTTTATTAAATTTCAATATCAAATAAACACTATGAACAATTTTAAACAACAAATAAATCTTTGTAACGTCAAATCGATGATTTGTATCATGACTATGACCTTTGTTTGTGTCTGTTGATTCCGAAAGTGTAAGTTAAAACAAAACTTAAAACCCTTTTGGATAAATGTCTAAAAGGGTTTTTTGTTTTTAAGTTCAAATCAATACGAATAGTTCAAAATCTAATATCACAAATCTAAAATTAATTTATTATGAGTACACAAAAATTTGCAACAAACGCCTTACACGCAGGACACGATGTTACAAAAACGGCAGGAACCAGAGCGGTGCCTATTTATCAAACGAGTTCTTATGTATTTAACAATTCAGATCATGCTGCCAATTTATTTGGATTGGCAGAAGCTGGTTTTATTTATACACGATTAAATAATCCAACCAACGATATTTTAGAGCAACGGCTAGCAGCTCTCGAAGGCGGAATAGCCGCAGTTGTAACTGCCTCGGGAACGGCAGTAATTGCAACGTCATTAATGATCTTATTAAAAACGGGCGATCACATTGTTGCATCCAATAGTTTGTACGGTGGAACTTATAACTTGTTGAAAGTTACCTTGCCAAGATTGGGAATAACAACCACTTTTGTTGATCCATCGGATGCTAGTAATTTTACCAAAGCAGCGAATGAAAATACCAAAGTTTTTTTTGCAGAAAGTTTAGGAAATCCAAAACTAGATGTATTGGATTTAGAAGCCATTTCGGCAGAAGCCAAAGCATTTAAAGTGCCGTTTATGGTAGATAACACTGTTCCTTCGCCATATTTACTTAACCCAATTGAGTTTGGAGCTAATATCGTAATTCATTCTTTGACAAAATACATTTCGGGAAATGGAACTTCGCTGGGAGGAGCAATTATAGACGCAGGAACATTTGATTGGAGTAGCGGAAAATTCCCTGAATTTACAGAACCATCCCCAGCATATCATGGATTAGTCTACCACGAAGCATTGGGAAATGCGGCTTTTATTGCCAAAGTTCGTATCGAAGGTTTACGAGATTTTGGTGCAGCTTTAAGTCCGTTTAATGCTTTTCAGATTATTCAAGGATTAGAAACTTTGGCTGTTCGAGTCCAAAAGCATAGCGAAAACGGTTTGGAGTTAGCGCATTGGTTAGAAAATCAAGATCAAGTGGCATGGGTAAATTATCCGGGATTGAAGTCTAGTAAATATTATGATTTAGTAACAAAATATTTACCTAAAGGACAAAATGGTTTGGTAACTTTCGGTTTAAAAGGCGGTTTTGATGATGCTAAAAAAGTAGCTGATCAAACGAAACTTTTTTCACTATTGGCCAATATTGGGGACACTAAATCATTAATTATCCACCCAGCAAGTACAACACACCAGCAGTTGTCTGATGCAGAACAGGTCGCAACAGGAGTAACTAAGGATTTAATTAGACTTTCGGTCGGACTAGAGGATATTGAAGATTTGAAAGCCGATTTGAAATCTGTATTTGATACCTTAAAAGCATAAATCAACATATTGAGCTTAGAAAAACTGATTTCAATGTGTTACTATAAAATAAGTATAATAATCTAATTACAAAAGATCATGAAAACACTAAAATATATTAAAACAGCATTTCAGTTTATCAAAAGTTTAATTATAAAAACAAAAGAAACTGAAGAAAACAAAGAAAGTCTAACAAAGTTTGGAGGAAATTTAAAACAAACTTCAAATGTAGCTTTATCTCAAATGTATTCTGAAGAGAACGAAACTCTTTTTATTTAAAGTCCCTTAATTAAACAACCATAAGAGTCTGCTTTGGACTCTTATGCTGTTGTTTGGGTTTATAAAACCAAGTATTACAAAATTTGGTTCTTAAAAAAAAATGTAGTTTCTTTGCATTATTAAGTTCATAATTATTACCGAAATGTTATAAAGAAAGGCAGAGGGATTAGACCCGATGAAGCCTTAGCAACCTCTTCGTCCTGCGAAAAAGGTGCTGCATTCTACCGCTTTTGCGGAAAGATAACTCCAAGAAATCATCTAGAATACTTTCTAGCTTTCTTTCTAATATTTCCAAACACAAATCAATCAAACACAAAAGATTTGAAATTGGAAAATAAACCAACATCAATTACAATACAAAATTTCACCACCGAAAGTGGTGCTTTTTACAATGGAATAAACTTAAGTTACGAGATTTTTGGACCAGAATTGCATACTGCCCCAATCATTTTGATAAACCATGCTCTTACTGGAAACGCAGTGGTGATTGGCGAAAACGGCTGGTGGAATGACTTAATAGGGATTGATAAAACAATTGATATTCGTAAATATACTATCGTTTCGTTTAATGTGCCAGGCAATGGTTTTGACGTGCATACTATCGAAAACTACTTGGATTTTAATGCCAGAGATATTGCTCGAGTTTTTTTAGAAGGACTTCGCTTTCTAGAAATTAAACGATTATTTGCGCTCATCGGAGGTTCGGTAGGAGGAGGAATAGGCTGGGAAATGGTCGCCTTAGCACCTAAAATTACTCTAAATTTTATTCCGATTGCAACCGATTGGAAATCGACCGATTGGTTGATTGCCAATTGTTATCTGCAAGAAAAAATACTGAATAATTCTAGTAAACCAATTGAAGATGCCAGAATTCACGCCATGTTGTGCTATCGAACACCAGAGTCGTTCAAGGAAAAATTTCAGAGAACTTCTACAGCATCATTCGAATCCTTTCAAGTAGAAAGTTGGTTGAATCATCACGGCGAAAAATTGCAACAACGGTTTCAGCTTTCGGCTTACAAAATGATGAATCAGTTGCTTAAAACTATTGATATTACTCGGAATAGAGCGTCTTTTGAAACTATTATTTCTGAAATTGAAGCAGATATTCACATTATAGGAATCAATTCTGACTTGTTTTTTACGGCCAACGAAAATCGAGAAACGTACCATGAAATTCGAAAATTCAAGGACAATGTGTTTTATAGCGAAATCGATTCGCAACACGGTCACGATGCGTTTTTGATGGAATATGAACAATTAGACAATTTGTTAGAAGTTGTTTTTAAAAACAAAAAGAAGATGAAAATATTAAAATTTGGCGGAAAATCCTTGACAAACGGCGAAGGAATAAATACCGTTTTGGATATTATAATTGATGCTAAAAACAAAGGCGAAAACATTGCGGTTGTTGTTTCAGCAAGAGGAAATGCAACGGGAGAATTAGAAGATATTTTGACTATTGCTAGCAAAAGCCGAAACTACAAGCCGTTATTAGAAAGTTTCAAAGAATACCAACAAGCGGGTTACGAAACCATTGATTTGTCGGTTGAATTTGAAAAGCTAGATAAACTTTTTGAAGGTGTAAGCTTAATTGGCGATTATAGCGAGAAAATAAAAGATCAAGTGCTGTCGCAAGGCGAATTAATTTCAGCTAAATTGATAGTAGGAATCTTATCCCAAAAAGGAATAAATGCCCTTTTTGCAGATGCCAGAGAATTGATAAAAACAGATTCTAAATTTGGTGATGCTCAACCTTTGGAACAAGTTTCTAAAAAGAATGTCATACAGTTTTTTAAAGAAAATAAGGATGTTGTGGCTGTAATTACTGGTTTTATTGGTTCAAATAACAAAGACGAAGTAACCACATTAGGAAAAAATGGTAGTAATTATACCGCTTCCTTGATTGCAAATTATATCAATGCCGAAGAGCTTCAGATTTATACCAATGTGGATGGAATTTACACCGCCAACCCAGATTTAGTTCAAGACGCCAAGAAAATTGATAGTTTATCCTTTAATGAAGCCAATGAAATAGCCAATTTTGGAGCGACTATTTTGCACGCCAAAACGATTATTCCATTATTAGAAAAAAACATTCCGTTACGAATTTTAAATACGTTCAATAATGATAATAATGGCACATTAATTACTTCGAATTCTAACAAAGACGGGATTAAAACCCTCTCCGTTTTAGATAATGTATCCTTGGTGAATCTTGAAGGTAGAGGATTGCTAGGAAAAACAGGTGTTGATGCTCGTATTTTTAAGGTAATGGGCGACAACAATATTAGTGTAAGTATTATTTCGCAAGGCTCCTCGGAGAGAGGAATAGGTCTGGTTGTTGCTGCCGATCAGGCAACAAAAGCAGTAGTAGAACTAGAGAAAGAATTCGAAAATGATTTTTATTCAAAAGACGTCAATAAAATTTCGATTACCGATGATGTTTCGGTAATTTCTATTATTGGTCAGGATTTGAGTACTTTTCATAAACCCTATACCGCTTTGATTAAAAACAAAATAATTCCTATTCTGTTCAACAATACTGTAACAGGGAAAAATGTAAGTTTGGTAGTAAAAAAATCGGAACTGACCAAAGCTTTGAATGTC
Organism: Flavobacterium sp.; assembly: GCA_043770135.1. GTDB lineage: Bacteria > Bacteroidota > Bacteroidia > Flavobacteriales > Flavobacteriaceae > Flavobacterium. The sequence goes on from JAYVIN010000018.1 coordinate 20,150, forward strand.
ATTCACGGAGAGATTTTTGGAGTTTCCAAGAAAATTAACATTGCTGTTTTTGGTCATGGATTGGTTGGCGGAACGTTGATTAATCAAATTTTGGAATCAGCTGCCAACATCGAAAAACGAAAAGATATAAAACTGAATGTTTTTGCTATCGCCAATTCAAAGAAAGTACTTTTAAACAAAAATGGTGCGACAGCAAATTGGAAAAACGATATTCAAAACAACGGAGTTTCCTATACTATTGAAGATATTATTGGGTATGCCAATGATAATCATTTGGAAAATTTAATAGCTATTGACAATACTGCAAGTGCTTCGTTTGTAGAAAATTATATTTCATTTACAGAAAACAGTTTCGACTTGATTTCGTCTAATAAAGTGGCCAATACTTTGAGTTATAAATTTTACAAGGACTTGCGAAAAGTATTGTTGGACAATCAGAAAAGCTATTTATACGAAACCAATGTGGGTGCAGGTTTACCTCTAATTGACACCATCAAGTTGTTGCACCTTTCGGGCGAAAATATTACCAAAATAAAAGGTGTTTTTTCGGGAACATTAAGTTATTTATTCAATAATTTTTCGGAAAAAGAAGTGCCTTTTAGTGAGATATTGCAAGAAGCTATCAACAATGGTTATACGGAACCAGATCCTCGTGAAGATTTATGTGGTAATGATGTGGGAAGAAAATTACTAATTTTGGCGAGAGAATTAGACTTGCAAAACGAATTTGAAGAAATCAATATTCAAAACCTAATTCCAGAACATTTGCGAGAAGGAAGTGTTTCGGATTTTCTGACCCATTTGAAAGATTTTGATCCAATTTACAATAAAATTAAAGCCGACCAAAAACCAAATCATGTGTTGCGATACATAGGCGAATTGTCGGGTGATTTGCAGAACGACAAAGGAAATCTCGAAGTAAAATTGGTTTCAGTACCCAAAGAAACCGCTCTTGGCGGATTGAAAGGATCCGATTCCTTCTTCGAAATTTATACCGAATCCTATGGAGATAGACCTATAGTCATTCAAGGAGCAGGAGCGGGATCGGCAGTAACAGCAAGAGGCGTTTTTGGTGATTTGTTAAGATTGTCGGATAAGGGGTAAAGCCCCTCCCGACCTCCCCAAAGGGGAGGAGGCGTGATTAGAAATAAAAAACAAAAAATAATTTAAAAAAAGACTAACCCTCCAGTCTTTACTCCCTCTTCGCCACGGCAAAAGGGGGTTGGGGAGGGGTTACTATGAAAATAACATTAAACAGAGTAAACGAAAACTTTCATTTCGAATTGAAAAACGAACGTGGACATATTGTAAATGTAGATGCTAGACCCGATTTTGGAGGCAACGACATGGGGCCAAGCCCAATGGAATTGGTGTTAATGGGGGTTGCAGGATGCAGCGGAATCGATATGATTTCGATTCTAAAAAAGCAACGCCAAGAAATCACTTCTTTTAAAGCCGATGTAGAAGGAGTAAGAGAAGAAGTTGGCGATGCCAAACCATTCAAAAATATTTATGTGGTTTTTTATCTAGAAGGTAACATCAAAGAAGACAAAGCCTTGAAAGCTGCACAATTGTCATTCGAAAAATATTGCTCGGTGGCCAAAACTGTCGAACCAACAGCAACCATACATTATAAAGTGGTTTTGAATGGAACCCCCCTAACCCCCGAATAGGGAACCAGTAACAAATAAATAGAATTATTTTTGCAGATTTAATTTATAATAACAATCCACTTTCGGCTCCCTCTCCTTTGGAGAGGGCTGGGGTGAGGAAAAAAAGAGACAATGAACGAACAAGAATACGGCTTCGAAACCCAAGCCATCCGCACTCAATTAGAGCGCACACAATATTTAGAACATTCCGTGCCTTTGTACTTAACATCCAGTTTTGTATTCGAAGATGCCGAAGATATGCGTGCTTCTTTTGCCGATGAAAAAGATAGAAATATTTATAGTCGTTACAGCAATCCGAATACCAACGAGTTTATCGATAAAGTGTGCCAAATGGAAGGCGCTGCAGCCGGTTTTGCCTTTGCTTCGGGTATGGCAGCAGTTTATTCTACTTTGGCGGCATTGTTGAATTCTGGCGATCATATCGTTTCGGCAAGTAGTGTATTTGGAGCAACTCATTCTTTGTTTATCAATTATTTTCCAAAATGGGGAATAGAAACTACTTATTTCGATATTAATAAACCTGAAACTATTGAAAGTTGTATTCAGTCGAATTCCAAAATCCTTTTTGCTGAATCCCCAACCAATCCAGCGGTCGATATTATTGACTTGGAATTGCTTGGAGCAATTGCTAAAAAGCATAATTTAATTTTGATCATTGACAATTGTTTTGCTACGCCCTATTTGCAACAACCCATAAAATGGGGAGCCGATTTGGTTATTCATTCTGCGACTAAATTAATGGACGGTCAAGGTAGAGTGTTGGGCGGAATTACGGTTGGTGACACCGAATTGATTCAAAAAATCTATTTATTTTCTCGATTGACAGGACCATCCTTGTCACCGTTTAATGCTTGGGTTTTGTCCAAAAGTTTAGAAACTTTGTCGATTCGTTTGGATAGGCATTGCGAAAATGCGTTGAAAGTAGCCGAGTTTTTAGAACAACATCCCAAGGTCAGTTTGGTAAAATATCCTTTCTTGAAATCACACCCTCAATATGAAATTGCCAAAAAGCAAATGAAATTAGGCGGTAATATAGTTGCATTTGAAATCAAAGGAGGTATTGAAGCGGGTAGAGCATTTCTAGATAAAATAAAATTATGTTCTCTATCACCCAATTTAGGAGATACGAGAACTATAGTGACACATCCAGCTTCAACAACTCATAGTAAATTATCTGTCGAAGAACGTTTGGCAGTGAGTATAACAGATGGTTTGGTTCGTGTTTCCGTTGGATTGGAAACTGTTGAAGATGTAATTGGGGATTTGGAGCAGGCCTTGACTTAATCTCTATTATCTTTGTTAAGAGTAAAATTTTGATAATTTTTTTTTAGAATATATTTGATTCAATAATTAATAACAAAATAATGAAAAAAATTATTTTTCTATTTTCGTGTTTTATTTTATTAGGTTCTTGTAAACCACCTCAAAATTTAGCAGCTGGACCTAATATGGAGGAACTTTGGAGTAAACCACCTGATCTAACAAAAGTAGTTTATACCGGAGGAGATGGGACATCTATCGAGAATGCGATTATAATTAATGGTGCTGGAAATTCACGAAATGGAATTGCTGCTGAATATGAATATGTATCCAAAAAACTTGGTGCTAAATCTGTTGATTGGAAACCCGGAGGACAAGGAAAAGTAACACCTAGCGCGGATAATAAAAAAAATGAGGATGGGAATAAAAAATACGATGTATTAAATTTTCAAAATATTCTGACTAATGAAACACTTACCTTTTATTTTGATATAACTGATTTTTACGGTAAATGGTAACTTTTTCAGGAATACTACCAATTCGTAATTTCTAATTCGTAATTTTTAATTGTATAAAATGCTATCCAAAAAAACTAAATACGGAATAAAAGCTTTAACCTTTTTGGCACGCCAAGAAGACCAAACGCCTGTTGCTATTGCTGATATTGCAAAAGCTGAACACATTTCGATTAAGTTTTTAGAAAGTATATTATTGCTCTTACGTCATTCTGGTTTTTTGGGAGCCAAAAAAGGCAAGGGTGGAGGTTATTATTTGATAAAAGAGCCTCAAGAGATTAATATGGCAAAAGTCTATCGCATTCTCGAAGGACCAATAGCTTTATTGCCTTGTGCCAGTCATAATTTTTATGAAAAGTGTGATGATTGTACCGATGAAGCAGCTTGTGCAGTACGTAAATTGATGATGGAAGTTCGAGATAATACTTTGATGATATTAGAAAACAATACACTGGCAGATATTGCTTTTTAAATAGTTTTACTCCAATGGACCGCCAATTTTATTACAGTTTCGGATCCCTCTCCATTGGAAAGTACTGAGGTTTCGGGAAGGGAGAGGAATTTAGAACACCAATTTATACCCCACAAAAAACAACATAATTGCAATGGCATTTCGTAGAATTAAATCAGGTACTTTACCACTTAACAAACTTCCAAAATAGATTCCAGGTAGGGAACCAATTAATAATTGTCCTAATAAAACAAAATCCATATTTCCCATCGATGCATGACCTAAGCCTGCAACCAAAGTTAAAGGAACAGCATGTGCAATTTCAGTACCTACTAATTTTGGGGTAGGCAAAAGCGGATATAAGAAAAATAAAGTAACAGTTCCTAAAGCTCCAGCTCCAATTGATGTTAGCGTTACAACAGCTCCTAACATTACACCAATTAATATGGTTAATGCATTTTGAGTTTTACTTTCTTTATGAAATTTATCTCCTGAATGTTTTTGAGAAAAAGCTAATATTTTATTTTTGAAAATGATAGCAACCGATGTAAATAATAACGCCCAACCCAAACTATATTTTATGGTGGCATTCATGGCAGTGGTGTCAGTTTTCATACTGTGTAGTATCCACAAAGTCAGTAAAGAAGCAGGAATACTCCCTAATACTAACCAACCCGTAATGGTCCAGTCGATGTTTTTCTTCTTATTATGAACAAAAACGCCTCCCGTTTTGGTAACTGCAGCATACAACAAATCTACCGCAACAGCCTTTGTTGGGGGTATGCCAAACCATAATAGAATGGGTGTCATCAAAGAACCGCCGCCTATACCCGTTAATCCTACAATGAAACCAACTGTTAAACCGGCAACGATTAACCCATATTGAAAATCCATAATTATATTTTTTTACAAAAGTAAAAATTATTTTCTTATATCCTATAGGGAAAGTAGACTTTGTTGTAATCGAGTAAAAAAAACTTTAATTTTATTTTGTAATTAGTAAATAAGTGCTACTTTTGCATCATAATCTACTAAACCGATAGGGAAATAGATTTTACAATAAAAAAGAATATGAGCGCAACTGTAGTAAAGTATTTATTAGAAAAAACAAAGGATTTATCTATTGAGGAGACCTTAAGTTTTTTGACTAATGAGTACAAAGATAAGGTAGTTTTTTCAACATCATTTGGACAAGAAGATCAAGTGATTACGGCTATTATTGCTAAAAACAACATCCCTGTTTCTATTTTTACTTTAGATACAGGAAGATTGTTTCAAGAGACCTATGATGTTTTTCATAGAACAGTAAAAAAATATAAGGTTGATATTAAGACCTATTTTCCTGAGGCTAGTCAAGTGGAGCACTTATTGAACACCAAAGGACCAAATAGTTTTTACGAATCAGTTGCTAACAGAAAAGAATGTTGTTTTATCCGAAAAGTAGCGCCATTAACTAAAGCTTTAAAGGGAAATGCTATTTGGATTACAGGTTTACGTGCAGAACAATCGGAGAATAGAAACGATTTAGCTGTTTTTGAATACGATGCTAACTTTGATATTATTAAATTCAATCCATTATTAAAATGGACATTAGAAGAAGTCCAAAAATACATTGACGAAAACAATATTCCTCAAAATGCTTTGCATAAACAAGGTTTTGTCAGTATTGGTTGTTCTCCTTGTACTCGAGCTATTGCGCCAGGCGAAGATATTAGAGCCGGAAGATGGTCATGGGAATCAAGTCATAAAGAGTGTGGATTGCACGAAAAATAGTTCAGTAGGAACGACACATTTTGTAGCAACGGATTTTAATCCGTTGAAAAGTAAGAAAAAACAAATTTTGTAACATCGGATTTTAATCCGTTGAATTAAATAAAAAATAAATGATGAATACATTAAAAACAAATGCTTTAGAGAGTGAAGCAATTTATATTTTTAGAGAAGTAATTTCACAGTTTGATAAGCCAGTATTGCTTTTCTCAGGTGGAAAAGATTCGATTACTTTAGTGCGTTTGGCACAAAAAGCGTTCTTTCCTGCCAAAATTCCTTTTCCGTTATTACACGTAGATACAGGACATAATTTTCCTGAAACTATTGAATTTAGAGATAGATTGGTTAAAGAATTAAGCTTAGAATTGATTGTTCGCAATGTACAAGATGCTATCGACGAAGGAAAAGTAGTAGAAGAATCAGGTAAGTATTCTAGCCGAAACAGTTTGCAAACAGTAACATTATTAGATGCGATTGCCGAATTCAAGTTTGATGCTTGTATTGGAGGTGCCCGACGAGATGAAGAAAAAGCCAGAGCTAAGGAGCGTATTTTCTCAGTTCGTGATGATTTTGGACAGTGGGATGAAAAAAACCAACGCCCTGAATTGTTCGATTTGTTGAATGGTAAAATAGAAAATGGTCAAAACGTCCGTGTTTTTCCAATTTCAAATTGGACTGAATTAGATGTTTGGAGCTATATTGAACAAGAGCAAATCGAGATTCCGTCAATATATTTTTCACACAAACGTAAAGTATTTTTAAGAGACGGTATGATTTGGTCGCATTCTCCTTTTGTATATCAAGAAGAAGATGAGGTGATCGAAGAAAGAGTAGTCCGTTTTAGAACCGTTGGCGATATGAGTTGTACCGCAGCTGTTGATTCTTACGCAGCTACCATCGCTGAAGTTGTTGGCGAAATTCGCTCTTCAACTATTTCTGAAAGAGGAGCTAGAATCGATGATAAGCGCTCGGAAGCGGCTATGGAAAAAAGAAAACAACAAGGGTATTTTTAGGATGAAATTAACGAAAGTTATATTTTCATTGTTTTATGTAAGTTGTATTTTTGCACATGGACAAACCACAAAGAATGTAGAAAAACAAAGCATCTTTTGGACTCGATATGTGGTTCAGTTTGAATTGAATCCAAAATGGAATGTGGTTGCCGAAATTGACGAACGCTTTTTTTTGAAAAATGGACAACAAAATGTTTTGGTTTCTAGAATTCAAGGAAGATATCATTATAATAATAGCATGGAATTAGGAGGTGGATTCGCCTATTTTTCTGTTACTACTTCAGATCCTAATGTGAATACTGGGTTTAAATTACCAGAATACAGAACACAGCAGGATGTAACGGTAAAACAGACGTCGGGTAAATTTACATTCAACCAAAGATTTCAGTTCGAGCAACGATTTATGGATAAAAAAAATAATGCTGGAGTTTTTTTGAAGAATGAATTTTATTTGAGATACAGATTCAGAATTCAAGCCGATTATAAAATTTGGGAAACCGACAAGAGGTTTTTGAAAGCTATTCTTTCGGATGAAATTATGTTGAACGGAGGTCCAAATGTAACCTATAACACTTTTGACCAAAACAGAATATATGCTGCTTTGCAATTTGGTTTTAATAAAAACATTTCAGCAGAATTGGGTTATTTAAATAGTTACCAACAGCGTTCAAGCGGTGTAGATTATTATGACAGAGACATCATTCGATTGAGTTTTTTTCATAAATTAAAATTAAAAGAATCAGAAAAATAAAAAATATTTATTAATTTAAAATCAAAACTCAGCACCATTCCCCACGGGGAGGGCTGGGGTGGGGCTTATGGAAGTTTTAAAAATAGCAACAGCAGGAAGTGTCGATGACGGAAAAAGTACATTAATTGGAAGATTATTGTACGATACCCAATCATTGACGGTAGATAAACTAGAAGCAATAGAAAAAAGCAGCAAGCAAAAAGGGTACGATTATCTTGATTTTTCTTTGGCTACCGATGGTTTGGTTGCCGAGCGCGAACAAGGAATTACTATTGATGTGGCGCATATTTATTTTTCTACCGCCAAAAAAAGTTATATCATTGCCGACACGCCAGGTCACGTAGAATATACTAGAAACATGGTAACTGGTGCATCGACTTCGCAAGTTTCTATCATTTTGATTGACGCTCGAAAAGGCGTAATTGAGCAAACCTACCGTCACTTTTTCATCAATAATTTATTGAGAGTAAAAGAAGTGATTGTGGCTATCAACAAAATGGATTTGGTTGATTATTCAGAAGAAGTTTTCAATAAAATAAAAACCGATTTTCAAGAATTGAATGCTAAAAGCACCTTCAAAGAGCAAAACGTAAGTTATATTCCTTTGAGTGCTTTGACTGGCGACAATGTAGTAGAACATTTAGACGGAATGCCTTGGTATACAGGCAAAACCATCTTAGAACATTTAGAAGCTTTAGAACCTAAAGATGTTTACGAAAAAGGAAAAGCACGTTTCCCAGTTCAAACGGTAATTCGTCCTAAAACCGAGCAATACCATGATTTTAGAGGATACGCCGGAAAATTATATGGAAATAGTATCAAAGTAGGAGATGCTGTTACAGTACTTCCTTCATTAACAGAGTCTAAAGTAACCAAAATACACTTTTTCGATCAAGAATTTGATGAAGCCGCTGTTGGATCATCAATAAACATTGAGTTAGAAAATGATATCAATGTAACTCGTGGCGATATGATTGTAAAATCGAGTGAGTTACCAACCATTGACAAAGATATTACAACCACCGTTTGTTGGATGGATTCCAAAAAATTAGTAGCTGGTGCCAAATATTTTGTGCAACACAACACCAACAGAGTTTTGGCTAAAATAGAAAGTGTGAACAATATAATTGCTACCGATTTTTCGGGAACAAAAGAAGCTTCACAACTAGCTATTAACGAAATAGGAGAGGTAAATATTAAGCTAAGCAAAGCATTATATTTTGATGCGTACAACGACAATAAATCAAACGGAGCATTTATTTTGATTGATGCTGCCACCAATACAACTGCAGGAGTAGGGTTTATAAAGTAGTCCCCACCCCAACCCTCCCCGAAGGTAGGGAGCTAGTACAGAAAAAAATTGATTAGTAAATAATTTAAAATATTTCCCAGTTTCGGCTCCCCCTCCTTCGGAGGGGGCTGGGGGGAGGAAAAACCAACAGAAAATGGAAAGTTTTAGAACAGAAATAGAAAATCCGATTGTCCAAAGAGACATTATCGATCTAGAAAGAAAAATTGCTTTATTCCGTGACGGAAAAATCGATGACGAGCGTTTTCGTAGTCTTCGTTTAGCAAGAGGTGTTTACGGACAGCGTCAGGAAGGCGTGCAAATGATTCGTATCAAATTGCCTTACGGAAAAGTAAGTGGCGAACAATTGCACCGTATTTGCATCGTTTCTGATGAATATTCAACAGGACGTTTGCACATTACTACACGTCAGGATATCCAAATTCATTATGTAAGTTTGGATAGAACACCACAACTTTGGGCCGAATTAGAAAAAGATGATGTTACACTTAGAGAAGCCTGTGGGAACACCGTTAGAAATATTACCGCAAGCGAAATAGCGGGAATTGATCCCGAAGAGCCTTTTGATGTTACCCCTTATGCGCACGCTTTGTTTCAGTTTTTATTGCGAAACCCAGTTAACCAAGAAATGGGTCGAAAAGTAAAAATTTCATTCTCTTCTTCGGATAAGGATACTGCTTTGAGTTATTTGCACGATTTAGGATTTATTCCAAAAATTGTAAATGGCGAAAAAGGGTTTAAAGTAATGTTGGGTGGAGGCTTAGGATCGCAACCACATCATGCTGAATTGTTATCAGAATTTATGCCTGTAAATCAAATTATTCCAACAGCAGAAGGCGTTCTGAGAATATTTGACCGTTATGGCGAAAGAGCCAAACGTTTGAAAGCACGTATGAAATTCTTGATTAAAGAAATTGGAAAGGAAGAATTTTTAAGATTAGTAGATCAAGAAAAACTTGCTTTATCCCACCAAACGGTCGAAATTGATACTGCCGCTTTTGAAGGAGGAATCCCTGCACCATTATTAGTTGCTCCAAAAGTTGTTATTGATGACACAGCCGCTTTCGAAGCTTGGAAAAAATCCAACGTAATTGCACAAAAACAAGCAGGTTATGTAGCGATTGGAATCAAAGTAATATTAGGCGATTTTTATACTGATAAGGCTAGATTATTAGCCGATTTGATAAAAAATTATGCAGCTAATGAATTGCGTTTTTCTTTAAGACAAAACATTCTTATTCGCCACGTAAAAGAAGAAGATTTGCCGTTTTTCTACCAAGAATTAAGCAAATTAGATTTTGTAACTCTTGGTTACGATACCATTGGCGATATCACAGCCTGTCCTGGAACCGACACTTGTAATCTTGGAATCGCGAGTAGTACTGGAATCGCAGTAGAACTAGAACGCGTTTTGGCAACTGAATTTCCACAATTCAGTAGTAATAAACAAATAGCCATTAAAATTAGTGGTTGTATGAACGCTTGTGGACAGCATAATATGGCGGAAATTGGTTTTCAAGGAATGTCTATCAATTCAGGAAAATTAGTTGCTCCAGCTTTACAAGTATTATTGGGTGGCGGAATTTTAGGAAATGGCGAAGGTCGTTTTTCGGATAAGGTAATCAAAATACCAAGTCGTAGAGGTCCTGAAGCACTGCGATATATCTTGAACGATTTTGAAGCAAATGGAAACGGACAATCATTCCTGAATTATTATGATGCCAAAGGCGAAAAATATTTCTACGAATTTTTGAAACCATTGGCAGATATAACCAATCTTACCGAAGCTGATTTTGTAGATTGGGGAAATGCCGATAATTATGTAAAAGCAGTTGGAATAGGCGAATGTGCAGGCGTAGTTATTGACTTAGTTGCTACTTTAATATTAGAAGCCAAGGACAAACTAACATTTGCTCAAGAAGCTTTTGAAGAAGGAAAATGGTCGGATGCCATTTACCTTGCCTACGCAGGTTTTGTAAATGGTGCCAAAGCATTGTTGTTGGCCGAAAACCAAAAAACAAACCACCATGCAGGAATCATCGATTTGTTTGATACTGTTTTTGTTGAAACTAATAAAATAAATTTAGGGCAATCTTTCAAAGATTTGGTATATCAAATCAACAAGAATGAGGCTTCCGAAGTATTTGCAAAACAATATATTCAAGAAGCGATTTCGTTTTTTGCAAATATCGAAAATTATAGAGCACAAGATTTAGCGAAAGTCTAAAATTTAGATTGAATAAAAATTGATATAGAATTTTATTTTGAAGTTTTTTAGTATATATGAATTGTAATTTTGCATTTCAAGTAAACCTGAAATAGTTTACTAAATCATTAAAATGGAAATAAAAGAATCACATTCCAATAATCAAGTCTCTGCTCACCCTCCGTCGGAGGGTGATGGGGGGAGGAACGAACTCTATCCCATCTTCCTAAAACTGCAAAACTTGCAAGTTTTAATTGTAGGTGGCGGGAACGTAGGTTTAGAAAAACTTTCGTTTATGTTGAAGTCGAGCCCGAATGCCAATGTTGAGGTTGTTGCTCCAAGGTTTTTGTCGGAATTAGAAACTTTAGCAAAAAACCATCCTTCGGTAAAGCTGACTTACAAAAAATTCAATCGTTGGATGCTTCGCAAACGCAACATGGTAATTGCCTGCACCGATGATTTAAAAGTCAATAAAAGAGTGTATGATTTGTGCCGAAAACGCTACTTGATATGTAACATTGCTGATACTCCACCCTTGTGTGATTATTATTTGGGAGGAATTGTAACCAAAGGAAACGTGAAAATTGCCATTTCGACCAACGGAAAATCGCCCACAACGGCTAAGCGATTGCGAGAATTTTTTGAAGAAGTGATCCCAGCCGATATTAATGAAATGGTGCAAAATCTGAACGAATACCGAAAAACACTAAAAGGCGATTTCGAAGAAAAAGTTCAAAAGATGAATGAAATTACAGAAGCATTAAAGAATAGAAGTTAGAAGTAAGATGGGGGAGGTTAGAAGTGGGAAGCAAGAAGTAGGAAGTAAAAACAAAAAAAATAGATACAACAATTATCAAGACATAACGCTTTCTCCTAAGTAGTATGTTACGGTAAGAAAAAATCAAATAAATTATTAACTAAATATTTACCTGTAATTCCCCCTTTGGGGGTTAGGGGGCTAAGATGATTAAAACAGACATACTTATAATAGGCGCAGGACCAACAGGTTTATTTACTGTATTCGAAGCAGGATTGTTAAAATTGAAATGTCATATTTTGGATGCCTTACCGCAGCCAGGAGGGCAATTGTCAGAATTATATCCAAAGAAACCCATCTACGATATTCCGGGATTTCCAGATATTTTAGCGGGAGATTTGATTGATAACTTGATGGAGCAAATCAAGCAATTCGAACCTGGATTTACACTAGGCGAACGCGCAGAAACGATAGCAAAACAAGAAGACGGAAGTTTTATAGTAACCTCTAATAAAGGAAAAAAATTCCACGCTTCTGTGGTAGCAATTGCAGGTGGGTTAGGAAGTTTCGAACCAAGAAAACCTTTAATAGAAGATATCGAATTCTACGAAGACAAAGGAATAAAATACTTTATTAAAAATCCTGAGAAATTTAGGAACAAAAGAGTGGTTATTGCTGGAGGAGGAGATTCAGCTTTGGATTGGAGTATTTTTCTATCTAATGTAGCTTCCGAAGTAACTTTGATTCACCGCAGAAACGAATTTCGTGGCGCACTTGATTCGGTAGAAAAAGTACAAGAATTGAAAGATTCTGGAAAAATAAAAATGATAACTCCGGGCGAAGTCGTAGGATTGAATGGAGCCGAACACCTAGAATCAGTAGATATAGAAATAGATGGAGCACATCGAAATATCCCAACGGATTACTTTATTCCTCTTTTTGGTCTAACGCCAAAGTTAGGGCCAATAGGAGATTGGGGATTAGAAATCGAGAAGAACGCAATCAAAGTAAATAATGCTTTAGATTATCAAACTAATATTCCTGGTGTTTTCGCCATTGGTGATGTAAATACCTATCCCGGAAAATTAAAATTGATACTTTGTGGTTTTCACGAAGCTACGATGATGTGTCAAGCAGCGTATCAAATTATCAATCCAGGCAAAAAATATGTAATGAAATACACAACTGTTTCAGGAGTAGATGGTTTTGACGGAACTCGTAAGGAAGCTCCAAAAGCAGTGGTAAAAGCGATAACCTAAAAGCAATATCGTACTATTACAAAATAGCCTTACCATTTGCGAGTGGTAAGGCTATTTCGTTACTTTGCAATTCCATTTTCGAAATAGAAATTTCTAATTCCATTTATAAAATATAAGGCATGTCAAACATTCACGAAGCCATAAAAAAGCGAATTCTCGTACTCGATGGAGCCATGGGAACCATGTTGCAACGTTATAATTTCTCCGAAGAAGATTTTAGAGGAGAACAGTTCAAAGATTTTCCACATTCTCTAAAAGGGAATAACGATTTATTGTCCTTAACTCAACCCAAAGCAATCGCTGAGGTTCACGCCGCTTATTTCGAAGCGGGAGCTGATATAGTTGAAACCAATACTTTTTCAGGAACCACCATCGGAATGGCGGATTACCACTTAGAAGAATACGTTTACGAATTGAACTACGAATCAGCAAAAATTGCTCGAAAAGTAGCCGATGAATTCACAGTCAAAAATCCGGATAAACCTCGTTTTGTCGCCGGTTCTATTGGTCCAACAAACAGAACAGCCAGCATGTCACCCGATGTGAATGATCCGGGTTATAGAGCCGTAACTTTCGATGATTTGCGCATTGCCTACAAACAACAAGTTGAAGCTTTGATGGATGGCGGTTGCGATTTACTTTTGGTAGAAACTATTTTCGACACGCTAAATGCCAAAGCAGCACTTTTTGCCATCGAGGAAGTAAAAGACGAACGTAATATTGATATTCCCATCATGGTTTCAGGAACGATTACCGATGCATCTGGTAGAACACTTTCGGGACAAACGGTAGAAGCCTTTTTAGTGTCAGTTTCGCATATTCCGTTGTTGAGCGTAGGATTCAATTGTGCTTTGGGTGCCGATTTGTTAAAACCTTATTTACAGACATTATCACAAAACACTTCGTTTAATGTTTCGGCACATCCCAATGCAGGATTACCCAACGCTTTTGGAGAATATGATGAAACACCAGAGCAAATGCAAGCGTTCATCAAAGAATATTTAGACGATAATTTAGTAAACATTATAGGCGGTTGTTGCGGAACAACACCAAACCATATTAAGTTAATTGCTGATATTGCGAAGGAGTATAAGCCAAGGGTTTCTGAAGCAGTGATGTAGATTAGATATGACAGAGGAGAGAAAATTGCAAATAAGTAAATCCAATCCCTGGGGTATTGTTATAGCCGTTTCATGTGTTTTGTTATTATTGTTTTTTAGATATTATGAGCAACATAAAGATGATAAATATAAAAGTACTTTCAAAGGAGAAACTATTGGTTTTGCAACAAGATTTAAGTATTCTTCTAAAAGCACTTATCTAAAATACTATTTTTATATTGAAGATAGAATAGTAAGTTGGATTATGGTTCCAGGGGGTAATGAAAATCAATTAAATAAATTTTACAAAGTAAAATATGATTTAAATAATCCATATGAGAATTACATTATATTGAAAAAAGAATTAAAACCCGACTCGATTAGTCTTGTTAATGCAGGTTTTACTAAAACTAAATATTATATTTATGATGGTGGAGTTAGTTGTAAGTATATAGAAAAGTCAAAATGGGAATGATTTATATTTCTGTTTAATAATTTGTAAACCCGCTACTCAAAGTTTCTGACTTTGAGAAAGCGACAATCGGTTTTTAACCGATAAAATCCAGCTCTACGAAGTGTTCTTTATAAAAATGAAAGTTCTTTAAAATACGGGTGCTCTGCGAAGTCTCCCGACTTCGTAGTTATTACAATTAGCAATGAGCACATGTCATAGAATGAGTTGATAAAGTTGGAACGGCATATAGAATTGGGTACGAAGTCGGGAGACTTCGCACAGCGTAGTGACAATCGGTTTTTAACTGATAAAATTAAGGTCAGAGACCTTGAAACACATCCTCAAAGTCGGGAGACTTTGCGGAGCTAAAAAAACCCGATAGCGCGGATTTGCAATCCGTGCCCACAAAGAGATTAAAAAATTTAAAACAGTTACTGTTTTAAATAAAACAACAACAATGACCAAAGAAACTGCAGTAAAACTATTCGAGCAAAAGCAGGTTCGTTCTGTATGGAATGAGGAAGAGGAACAATGGTATTTTTCTATTGTGGATGTAATTGCTGTTTTGACAGAAAGTTCTGTTCTAAAAAGATATTGGACGGATTTAAAAAAGAAATTAACAAAGGAAGGAAGTCAGTTGTACGAGAATATCGTACAACTGAAATTTGCTGCTGCTGATGGTAAAAAATATGCAACAGATTGTTTGAATGTCAATCATTTGTTGCGATTAATTCAACCAGCTCCTCAAAGCGTTCTTTAATAAAATGAAAGTTCTTAAAAATACGGATGCTCTGCGAAGTCTTCTGGCTTTGTAGTTATTCTAATAAGAAATAAAAGTAAGTAACAAATGAGATTGCTTCGTGCCTCGCAATGACAAATGAATGCGAGAGTTCCGTAGGAACGGCCTATTTTGTAGCAACGGATTTTAATCCATTGAAATAAATATAATTAAGCAAATCCAACATTATTTGTAAACCGTGCAGGATTAAAAAATAAAAAATGATAGCAGTAGAAGCGAGAAGAAATTTGGTTTTATCGGGATTAGAACCCTTAATCATTACGCCGAAAAGCGTATTTGTGAATATTGGGGAACGAACCAATGTAACAGGTTCTAGAAAATTTCTTCGATTAATCAAAGAGGAAAAATACGACGAAGCATTAAGCATTGCTAAAGAGCAAGTGGAAGGTGGCGCGCAAATCATCGATATTAATATGGATGAAGGAATGCTAGATGGTGAATATGCCATGACCAAATTCTTAAACTTAATTGCCGCCGAACCTGATATTTCACGTGTGCCGATTATGATTGATAGTTCCAAATGGGATATTATCGAAGCGGGTTTGAAAGTTGTACAGGGAAAATCTGTAGTCAATTCAATTTCATTAAAAGAAGGAGAAGAACAATTCATTCATCATGCCAAATTGATTAAACGATATGGTGCTGCTGTTATCGTGATGGCATTTGATGAAGTGGGTCAAGCCGATAATTATGAGCGTAGGGTAGAAATTTGTCAACGCTCTTATGATGTTTTGGTCAACAAAGTCAATTTTGCTCCACAGGATATTATTTTCGATTTGAATATTTTTCCAGTGGCAACCGGAATGGAAGAACACCGTTTGAATGCTTTGGATTTCTTTAGAGGAACCAAATGGGTTCGGGAAAATTTACCTCATGCACACATAAGTGGAGGAGTGAGTAATGTTTCGTTTTCGTTTAGAGGAAATGATACTGTTCGAGAAGCCATGCACTCCGTTTTCTTGTATCATGCGATTCAAAATGGAATGACGATGGGTATCGTAAACCCTGAGATGTTGTCGATTTATGATGAGATTCCAAAAGATTTATTAGAACACGTGGAAGATGTGATTTTGAATCGTCGCGATGATGCCACTGAAAGACTCTTGGATTTTGCCGAGAATGTAAAAGGAGATGTAAAGAACAATGAGAAAGCGGTTCAGGAATGGCGTTCAGGAACGGTTCAAGAAAGAATTACGCATTCATTGGTAAAAGGAATAGATGCTTTTGTAGAGTTAGATGTTGAAGAAGCAAGATTAGCGGCCACCAAACCTATTGAAGTCATTGAAATCAACTTGATGACCGGGATGAATGTAGTAGGTGATTTGTTTGGTTCTGGAAAAATGTTTTTGCCACAAGTGGTAAAATCAGCTCGGGTAATGAAAAAAGCTGTGGCGTATCTTTTACCCTATATCGAAGCCTCAAAACAAGTGGGCGACAAGCAAGGTAATGGAAAAATTTTGATGGCAACTGTAAAAGGCGATGTCCACGATATTGGTAAAAACATTGTTTCGGTTGTTCTTGCCTGTAATAATTATGAGATTGTAGATTTGGGCGTTATGGTGCCTCCTGAAAAAATTATTGCCGCAGCGATTGAACACAACGTAGATATTATTGGATTGAGCGGGTTAATCACGCCATCACTTGACGAAATGGTGTATCTCGCTAAAGAATTAGATAAACGAGGAATGAAAATCCCTATAATGATAGGTGGAGCAACAACTTCTCGTGCGCATACAGCAGTGAAAATCGCACCGCAATATAGAGAGACTGTGATTCACGTTAACGATGCTTCAAGAGCTGTAACGGTTGCTGGAAGTTTGTTAAACAAGGATAAAAAAATATACGCCAGCGATATTCGAGCTGAATATGATGCGTTTAGAGAAACGTTTTTGAATCGTTCTCGAGACAAAAATTTCTTGACAATTGAGCAAGCTCGTAAAAACAAATTGCAATTGGATTGGGCTAGTTTTACTCCAGTAAAACCAAATATAATTGGAGAACAAGTAATAGAGGTTGACTTAGATGTTTTAGTTCCTTATATTGACTGGACACCATTTTTCAGAACTTGGGAATTATTTGGAAAATATCCTGCGATTCTAACCGATGAGGTTGTTGGCGATGAAGCGACCTCAGTTTTTGCTGATGCCCAAGCGATGTTGAAAGTAATTTTGGAAGAAAAGAAGTTACAAGCCAAAGGAATTTATGGGATTTTTCCAGCGAATACAATCAATGACGATGATATTGAATTGACTGACGAAAGCGGAAAGCCGTTGCAGACATTCCTAACTTTGCGTCAGCAAGCTCAAAAAACAAAAGGTGCTCCAAACATCGCTTTGTCCGATTTTATCGCTCCAAAAGACAATGGAGTGGTGGATTATATGGGGGCATTTTGTGTAACTACCGGTTTTGGTGTCGATGAATGGGCTGCTGAATTTGAAAAAGACTTAGACGATTATAATTCGATCATGGTGAAAGCTTTGGCAGACAGATTTGCGGAAGCATTCGCCGAATATTTGCACGAAAAAATACGTAAAGAGATTTGGGGTTATGCATCAGATGAAAACATAAGTGCCGAGGCAATGATTGCCGAGGAGTACAAAGGTATTCGTCCAGCACCAGGCTATCCAGCTTGTCCTGACCATTTGGAGAAACCAACAATTTGGAAATTGCTGAATGTCGAAAAAGAAATAGGAGTAACTTTGACCGAAAGTATGGCCATGTGGCCTGCGTCCTCTGTTTCTGGATATTATTTTGGAAATCCAGAAAGTAGGTATTTCGGACTCGGAAAAATAAAAGAAGATCAGGTTATTGACTATGCAAAACGTAGAAATGTTTCTACAGATAAAGCGATGAAATGGCTTAATCCTAATATAGCAGATTAAATAAATGTTTAAGGTTTAAGGTTTTAAGTTGCTCGAGAGAACTTTAAACCTTAAACTTTAAACTTTAAACAAACAAAATGAAAGTAACACAACATATAGAAAACGCCCAAGGAAAACCCTTATTTTCCTTTGAAATTGTACCGCCACAAAAAGGGAGTAATATCAAAGATTTATATGAAAATATAGATCCTTTGATGGAATTTAAACCTCCATTTATTGATGTGACCACCTCGAGAGAAGAATACGTTTATATCGAAAAAGACGGGCTTTTTGACCGCCGTATCACTCGTATGCGACCTGGAACAGTAGGTATTTGTGCTTCTATCCAGCATAAATATGGTGTAGATGCTATTCCACACGTTTTGTGCGGTGGTTTTACCAAAGAGGAAACAGAATACGTTTTGGTAGATTGCCATTATTTAGGCATTGACAATTTGGTAGCCCTTAGAGGTGACCCCATGAAAGGTGAAAAATATTTTGAACCTACAAAAGGCGGGCATAGTTATGCTGTAGATTTAGTCAAACAAATCAAAGCAATGAATTCAGGGCAGTTTTTGCATGATACTTTGCCGATGGAAAATGCACCTGATTTTTGTATTGGCGTATCTGGCTATCCCGAAAAGCACATCGAAGCACCAAGTCTCGAAGCTGATTTAAAACGATTGAAAGAAAAAGTAGATGCTGGTGCCGATTATATTGTAACTCAAATGTTTTTTGATAACCAACGCTATTTCAATTTTGTTGAAGCTGCTCGTGCCATAGGGATTACAGTGCCAATTATCCCAGGGATCAAACCAGTTGCAGTAAAACGTCATTTGCAGTTATTGCCACAAGTTTTTTGGTTGGATATGCCAGAAAGTTTGATAAAATCCATTGAAAATGCCAAAGACAATGCTGCAGTTAGACAAGTGGGTATCGAATTTGCCGTACAGCAATCCAAGGAATTGATAGAATTTGGAGTGCCATGTGTACATTATTATTCTATGGGAAAATCCGATAATATTCAACAAATAGCAGCGCAGATTTTTTAATTTTTTGTAGAGACTTTGCATTGCAACGTCTCTATGGGTACGTTAAAACGTTTCATTGCAACGTTTTATTCCTGAAATAACGTTTTTATAAGAGTCGTTGCAATGCAACGTCTTTACAGAATATTATTTTGTTATTTCTCTAAAAACCGCCTCCAAATTTTTATTCTTCTGATTCAGTTGTAGCGTTTTCAAACCATTGGCATTGGCAAAATCAAAAACCGCCGGACGCATATCTTTATCGGCTTTGAAAGTCAATTCCCAAATCATATCGTGGGTATTTTTGAATGAAGTCAGATTTTCGATTCTAGAAATCAACTGTTCTTCTACTTTATAATCAAATTCCACTTCGATAATTTGCTCTTTTTCGGTAGAAATTAAATTATCCAATTTCTTGTCGGCAACAATTCTACCTTTATCAATAATAATTACTCGGTCACAAATGGCTTCCACTTCCTGCATAATGTGCGTCGAAAGAAAAATGGTTTTGTCTTTACCAACGTTTTTAATCACATTTCTAATTTCGACCAATTGATTTGGATCCAATCCTGTAGTGGGTTCATCAAGAATTAAAACATCTGGATTGTGTAATAACGCAGTTGCCAATCCCACGCGTTGACGATACCCTTTGGATAATTGCACTATTTTTTTATGACTTTCATTAGATAAACCGGTTAACTGAATCACTTCTTCAATTCTAGATTTTGCTACTTTGTAGACATCAGCATTAAAAGCCAAATATTCCCGAACATACAAATCCAAATACAAAGGATTATGTTCAGGCAAATAGCCAATAGACTGTTGAACTTTCTTGGTCTGTGAATTCACATCAAATCCATTGACTGAAGCTGAACCCTCATCGGCAGCAATGTATGTAGTTAGGATCTTCATCAAAGTTGATTTTCCAGCGCCGTTTGGGCCTAAAAAGCCAACAATTTCTCCTTTTTTTACCGAAAATGAAATAGCGTCAAGTGCTTTTTGTTCACCATAACTTTTCGAAATGTTTTTTACTTCAATGGACATAGTTTTTATTTGTAACAAAAGTAAACAGTTGTATTTATATATTTGCAAGTATTAATATAAAAAATTAAGCCATGAAAAAAATAATTTTTTTATTCTTTTTGCTATTTGGACTTACTATAAAAGCGCAAGAAAAGCCAACTATTCAGCAACAAGAAATTATTAGAATTGAAACCAAATTGGCATCAGACAATATGGAAGGTAGGCAAATTTTCACAAGAGGAATTGATTCAGCTTCTATTTTTATTGAAAATGAGTTCAAAAAATGTGGACTTTCTTTTTTTAAAGATTTAAAAAACTATAGGCAAGAGTTTGATGTTAAAGGTAAATCTGCCAATAATATAATCGGAATTCTAGAAGGTAAATCTAAACCTGAAGAATATGTGGTTTTTTCTGCACATTATGATCATTTAGGGTTGAAAAAAAGTGGTAAAGACAAAGTATATAATGGAGCCAACGATGACGCCTCGGGAACAACAGCTATAATTGTATTAGCAAAATATTTTAAAGAATTGAATCAAAACGAAAGAACAATAGTTTTTGTAGCTTTTACAGGTGAAGAAGTTGGAGGTTACGGGTCTAAATTTTTTTCGGAAAACATAAATTCCAATAATGTAGTTGCAATGTTTAATATTGAAATGATTGGAACAGAAAGTAAATGGGGTAAAAATTCAGCTTACATTACCGGTTTCGAAAAATCTGATTTTGGTTCTATTTTACAAAAAAACTTAGAGGGTTCAAATTTTAATTTCAATCCAGATCCGTATCCTCAAGAACAACTTTTTTATCGTTCAGATAATGCAAGATTAGCAGCCATGGGTGTGCCAGCCCACACTATTTCTACTTCTAAAATGGATTCGGAACCCAATTATCATCAATTGACTGATGAAGTTTCGACACTAGATTTAGAAAATATGACAGAAATTATTAAGTCGATTGCATTAAGTTCTCAATCTATTGTAAACGGAACAGATACGCCTACTAGAGTTAAATAGCCGTTTATTCAATAAAATTCATTCTTTTTTTTTGGTTAACTGAAAATTATATATATATTCGCAAAGAATTTAGGAAATACAACATAAAATGTCAAATAACCGTTTTTATTTTAGCAACACTTATTATTTCTTTTTTAGGAAGTAAGGATTGTCTATGGTTATTTGAAATATAAGAAACAAATAAAACTAATATACAATCCTGATGAAAATCAGGATTTTTTTTTGGAATTTAAATGAATATAACAATTGCAATACAAGGGATTAAAGGTTCTTTCCACCATCAAGTGGCTCAAGAGTATTTTGGCAATGATGTAGCAGTGGATGAATGTTTGTCATTTGAAGAATTGGTAGATAGCTTATTATCGGGAAAATCAGATCAAGCGGTTATGGCTATCGAAAATTCTATAGCAGGTCCTATTATTCCAAATTACGCCTTGATTGACAAGAATAATTTACACATTATTGGAGAGCATTATTTAGACATTCATCAGAATTTAATGGGGTTGAAAGGTCAAAAAATAGAAGACATTTTAGAAGTACATTCACATCCTATGGCTTTGTTACAATGCATGGAGTTTTTAAAAAAATATTCAACTATCAAAATTGTTGAGGATAAGGATACTGCTGAAACAGCAAGGAGAATTCATGAAAATCAATTGTTAGGAATAGCAGCAATTGCCAGTAAAACGGCTGCTGAGATGTATGATTTAGAAATTTTGGCACCCGAAATACAAACGATTAACAACAATATGACTCGTTTTGTAATCATAAATACGGTCGATCATTTTGTTGCAGAAGAAGAAATTAACAGAGCTTCTATCAAGTTTGAACTAGATCATAAACGCGGCAGTTTGGCGGCAATTCTTAATGTAATGAGTGATTGCAAACTGAATTTAACCAAAATTCAATCGTTGCCAAAAATTGAAACGCCTTGGAAATATTCTTTTTTTGTGGATGTAACCTTCGAAAACTATGATGATTATGCCAAAGCAAAATCTTTGATAGAAATTATGGCCGAATACTTTAAGGTTTTAGGAGAATATAAAAATACAAAACCATAAAAAGGGAAATTCCAAAATGCAAATAACAAATTCCAAATAAGAATAGAGTTAGGAAAAATTACAATTATGATTGCAACAGCGAAACGTTTAGATATAATCGAAGAATACTATTTCTCATCAAAATTGAGGGAAGTTCGTCAGTTAGCTTCAGAAGAGAAACCAATTATCAATATGGGCATTGGGAGTCCTGATTTAAAGCCATCGCAATCAGTTATTGATGCAGTGGTATTGGCTATGCAAAATGAAAATGCACACCAATACCAAAGTTATCAAGGATTGCCAGAATTGCGTCAAGCCATGGCTGATTTTTACGCAACTAATTATGGAGTTAATTTAAATACAACTACTGAAATATTGCCATTGATGGGCTCTAAGGAAGGAATCATGCATATTTCAATGGCTTTTTTAAACGAAGGCGACCATGTTTTAATTCCGAATCCGGGCTATCCAACCTATACTTCGGTTACAAATCTAGTTGGAGCAATTCCAGTATATTATGATTTAAAAGAAGCTAATAATTGGGAACCCGATTTTGAAGCTTTAGAGAAATTAGATTTAGCTAAAGTAAAAATCATGTGGGTTGGATATCCACACATGCCAACAGGAGCAAGAGGAAGTCTTAGTTTGTTTGAAAAATTAATTGCTTTTGCAAAAAAGCATCAAATATTGCTTGTCAATGACAATCCTTATAGTTTTGTTTTAAATGATAATCCCATGAGTTTGTTGCAAGTAGATGGCGCAAAAGAAGTGGCTTTAGAATTAAATTCTTTGTCAAAAACCTTCAATATGGCAGGTTGGCGAGTAGGAATGGTTTTGGGAAATGCAGACTGTATTGATGCGGTTTTGAAAGTAAAAAGCAATATGGATAGCGGAATGTTTTTTGGAATTCAAAAAGGAGCTATTGCGGCTTTGAAAAGCGATAAATCTTGGTTTGATTCTATGAATGAAATCTATTCAAAAAGGCGAATTCTTACCGAAAAATTGGCTGAGAAATTAGGTTGTAAAGTATATAAAGAAGGTGTTGGATTATTTGTCTGGGCAAAATTACCAGACGGAATAACATCGGCTGAAAAATTTATAGATGAAATATTGTATGATAAATCTATATTTATTACTCCAGGTACCATTTTCGGGAGTAATGGAGAAGGATACATCCGATTTGCGCTTTGTGTGGGAGAAGAAAAAGTGCAGGAAGCTATAGATAGGTTTTAGCCTACCCAACCCTCCCAAAGGGAGGGCTTTGAGCAACTAATAAAAAATTATGAAAAAAAAACAGATTTCTACATCTCCAGTTTCGGCTCCCTCTCCTTTGGAGAGGGCTGGGGAGAGGATTTACGTAATAGGAATTGGATTAATTGGAGGTTCGATGGTTTTGGATATCAAAACATTGCATCCAGATGCTACTATTTATGGTATTGACACAAACGAAAATCATTTGGCCGAAGCCATTGCTTTAGGAGTTATTGATGCTCCAGCAACTTTTGATGATTTAATAAATGCCGATTTTGTAATTGTATCGGTTCCTGTTGATGTTGCCCTGACCCTATTGCCAAAAGTTTTGGATGCCATTGGCGAAGAAACTATTGTTTTTGAAGTGGGTTCTACTAAATCGCCTATTTGCGAAGCGGTAGAAAACCATCCTAAAAGAAGAAATTTCATTGCTACGCATCCAATTGCTGGAACTGAATTTTCTGGGCCGTCAGCAGCGATAAAAGGATTGTTCCAAGGAAAAACGAATATAATTTGTGAGGTAGAAAAAACTACTTTCAAATTACAAGAAAAAGCGTTGGAATTATTTAAAAATATGGGAATGAGGATTCGGTATATGGATCCAAAATCGCATGATAAACATATTGCATATGTGTCACATTTGTCGCATATTAGCGCCTTTATGTTGGGAAAGACGGTTATTGACAAAGAAAAAGACGAGCAAGACATATTTGACATGGCTGGATCTGGTTTTGAAAGTACGGTTCGATTAGCCAAAAGTTCTCCAGCAATGTGGACTCCAATTTTTAAACAAAATAATAAACAAGTTGTAAAAACATTAGAAGAATACATTTCTAATTTGTCTAAGTTCAAAGAGTTGTTAGAAAACGAAGACTACGAAGCCATTTACAACGAAATGCAAAGTGTAAATAAAATTAAAGAAATATTAAACGGAATAAACATAAAAAAATAAAACAAAAAGAAGATGGAAAATAAAAAAGAAATGAGAAATTGGTTAGATGCATTCAATTTGTCTCATCCCTTTGTGATAGCAGGACCTTGTAGTGCTGAAACAGAAGAACAAGTGTTGAAAATTGCTCATGAATTGAAAGATTCTGATGTTAGTGTTTTTAGAGCTGGAATTTGGAAACCAAGAACACGTCCAGGAGGATTTGAAGGTGTTGGAGAAATAGGGTTAAAATGGTTGAAAAAAGCAAAAGCTGAAACAGGATTGCTAATGGGAACCGAAGTAGCTACTGCTGCACACTGTAAATTAGCGTTAGAGGCAGATATTGATGTGTTATGGGTTGGTGCACGCACCACTGCCAATCCATTTGCAGTTCAGGAAATTGCTGATACTTTGAAAGGTACTGATAAAATAGTTTTAATCAAAAATCCAGTAAATCCTGATATGGCTTTGTGGCTAGGCGGAGTAGAGCGTTTGTACATGGCGGGAATCAAAAATTTAGGTGTGATTCACAGGGGTTTTTCTACTTACGAAAAAACAAAATACAGAAATATCCCAGAATGGCAAATTGCTATCGAATTGCAAAATAAATTCCCAGATTTACCTTTAATTATTGATCCATCTCATATTACAGGAAACCGTAATATGATTCTTGAAGTAACTCAAGAAGCTTTGGATTTAAATTATGACGGAATGATTATCGAAACACATACCGATCCGGATAATGCTTGGAGCGATGCCGCACAGCAAGTAACGCCAGATACTTTAAAACAAATATTCAAAGATTTGAAAGTGAGAAAAGTAAGTGGTGATACTCCTGATTTTGAGCAAAAAATGACCAAATTAAGAGCAAATATTGATGTATTAGATGCTAATTTATTAGAGCTTTTAGGAAAACGTATGAAAGTAGCCGACGAAATAGGTCAAGTTAAAAAAGACAATAACGTAGCTGTTTTACAAAATAACCGTTGGAACGAAATTCAAGAAAAAATGGTTACCGAAGGCGCCAAAAAAGGATTAACCGAAGAATTTATCGTAAGATTGTTCAAAGATATTCACCAAGAGAGCATTGGACACCAAGAGAAAATCTTGAATTCATAATGAACAAAAGTTAATTGATTATTATTTTTTAAAACCTACGCTTTTTGTGTAGGTTTTTTTTGTAATATTTGTCTTGTCCTGAAATAGCGATACACAAAAAGTATCCTAATGGAAAAACATGAAGAAAGTCGCTATGTAAAGCGCACACAAAAAGACTATACAATGTCTTTTAAATTACAAATTGTTCAAGAAATAGAACGAGGCAAGCTATCAACAACAGAAGCTACAAAGAAGTATGGTATTCAATGTAGAAAAACAGTTGTAGAATGGTTGAGAAAATTTGGTAATTTTGATTGGGAAAATCAAACGCCATTTATTATGTCTAAATCTCCAGAGCAGAAAATAATGGAACTTGAATCGCAAGTTAAATTATTAGAAAAACAAAAAGCTTTTCTAGAACAACAAGCCTTTGTTGCGGATAAGAAAGCCATCATTTTTGATATGATGATTGATATCGCTGAAAAAGAATATCAAATTGACATACGAAAAAACTCATCACCCGAACAATCGACCATTTTAAAGAACAACAAAAACAAACAGTAATGTTTGCCTGTACTTTGTTCGGGATAGATAGACAGGTTTATTACAGAAAGATAAAAAGACGCATTATCAAACAAGATACGGCCGCATTGGTTGTGCAACTGGTTTTAGGAATCAGGACACAAATGCCAAGAATTGGTGCAAAAAAGTTGTATTATTTGTTAAGTAATGAATTAAAAACATTTAAAATAGGAAGAGATAAATTTATTGATATTCTTAGAGCCAATCACTTATTAATTATTGCAAAACGTTCTTATCATATCACTACAAACTCACATCATCGTTTTAGAAAATATAAAAACCAGCTGCTGGATTTGCAAATAAACAAACCAGAACAAGTCTGGGTGTCCGACATCACTTATATTGGAAAAAGAGAAAAACCTTGCTATTTAAGCCTAATAACGGATGCTTATTCAAAAAAAATAGTGAGATATAATGTATCGGATAATTTAAATACAGAAAGCAGTTTGGTTGCATTAAGATCAGCTGTAAAACAAAGGAAAAATAAAGAAATGCCATTGATACATCATTCGGATAGAGGGTTACAATATTGTGCAAATGAATATCAAAAGCTACTAAGTAAAAATCAAATTCAACCCAGTATGACTCAAAACTCTGACCCATACGAAAATGCTGTAGCAGAAAGAATAAATGGCATATTAAAGCAAGAATTTTATATTGACAAATACAATAAAGATTTGCCTATTATGAAACAAATAATAAAAGAAACTGTCGACATTTATAATGAAAAAAGACCTCATTTATCAAATCATATGTTAACACCAAATCAAATGCACGAGCAAAGTAAAGTAGTTATGAAAACCTATAAAACTAAAAACAGCATCAAAAACGTTTTTGATGCTGTTTAATTTATTTAAATTTGTCTAATAATCTGTATCGATTATTTAGGACT